>JAGQVA010001382.1 GCA_020438265.1 Bacteroidota bacterium | reverse complement strand
CAAGGTTTGAAAAGTCTGGAAAGGCTGGATCTTAATACTTGCGGTCTCAAGAGTTTGAAACTGTCTGCTGATTTTGATGCTTTGGAGTTTTTGTATTTGAGCAATAATCGGACGTTAGAAGAGCTTGATCTTTCAGGATCTTTTCCCAAGCTCAAGTACCTGTATATATCTTCCTGTGGGTTATCGAAGTTAGAGCTTAAAGAAGATTTCCCCGCTTTGGTCAGTATTCTGGCGAATGATAATCAGTTGAAAGAAGCTCCTGAAGTAGGAAAAGGAACGCTGCTGGTATTGGAAAACCTTGATTTGAGGGGTAATCAAATCAGTATGATTGAGGCAG
This sequence comes from Bacteroidota bacterium, assembly GCA_020438265.1. Classification (GTDB taxonomy): domain Bacteria; phylum Bacteroidota; class Bacteroidia; order J057; family J057; genus JAGQVA01. The sequence continues at coordinate 1,237 of JAGQVA010001382.1, read as the reverse complement.
GTTTTTTGAATCCATTTCCGGCCTTATTAGATCTCCGAATTACTCAAAATCCGCTCTCTGAAGCTATTTTGTCTAATCTTGGGAAGTCTCCTTCAGAAGATCGGAATTTTATTGAACGTTATACCCTGGAGCTTCTTCAGGCGAATGAATTGGACAATGAATGCAAGGTCTTACTAATTGGCAATGGAAAAGTGGGAAAAAGTTGTCTGGTGGAGCGATTGGTGAGTAATCGTTTTGAGCCGGAGTGGAAATCTACTCACGGGATTGTGTTGGAGCAATATCCCAAACCTCCGAAGAAGAATCCATTATTGGAACCATATATTCTTAATTTGTGGGATTTTGGTGGGCAGGATATTTATCACGCAACACATCGGCTATTCATGCAGGCCGGGGCGGTTTATCTGGTGTTGTGGGATTTGGATACGGAGGAAAAACCTTCTACTCCCAGCGAGGAAAGTGGGGAACTACGGCATTATGATAATTATCCGCTATCTTATTGGCTTTCTTATGCAAAAGCCCTGGGTAAAGATAGTCCGATTATTATAGTCCAAACGAAAGCTGGTTCGGATGGAAAAAACGCCAAAGCCTTGCCGGATATAAAGACGGGATTCCAACCGCTGGCTTTTCATGCGATTGAGTCGAAGATTGATGACGGGTATGAGAATGGCTATAATCAATTATTGCTTTCTATCAGACGAGGGGTGGAAAAGGTGAAAACCAAACAAAAAATTCCCTCTTCCTGGGCCAATGTTCGCAAACAAATCCGCCAGTGGCAGATGGATAGTCAAAAGCGTCTTTCTCTGGTGGATTTTTTTGATCTTGTCAAAAAGGAGGATTATGAAGCTCCGCTGGATATTCTCAACTGGTTGACTCAGAGCGGGGTGTTTTTTTACCAAAAGGATCTTTTTAATAATGAAATCATTCTGGATCAGGAATGGGCGATTGACGCAGTTTATACCCTTTTTGAGCGGAATGTTTTCTATTATAAAGCTGAAAAGAAGAAAGGTGCATTTTCCGGAGAAGATTTGACAAAGGTGTGGAAAGACAATCGCGAAGCAGAGCGGGAATTATTTGTGTCGTTTATGCTTACCTGCGAGATGTGTTTTGAGACAACAGCTAAGGATAAGGAGCACTATCATGCTCCGTTTCAAGAGCGAAATTTTGTCATGCCTCAGTTGCTTCCTGCTGAAAAACCGAATGAGGTTGAGGATTACTGGGATGATCGGGAAGCATTGTT
>JAGQVA010001381.1 GCA_020438265.1 Bacteroidota bacterium | reverse complement strand
GGCGGAAATGCCGGCATTTCTACCCACGTTTGACCCTTAACAGGGTCTTTAATACCTTTTCAACCCTTGATTCACATATATCATTATTTTAAACATTTAAGGGGAGTATGTCAAATTTCTATTTGCCTATTGCCGGACACCTCCGCACGGGCAAACCTCCCCCAATCAAGTTGAGGGCAGGCTCCCTTAAAAGATGGAGGCCGCACAAGACCCAACCGTTCGGTTGCATAAAACATTGGCCAATAGGCCGAGAGAGAATAGGCAGAAATGGCCTGGCCATGCGGGTTGTTCCACCTCTTGAGGGAGCCTGTCCTCAACTCGATTGGGGAAACGGGGTTGCAGCGGAGGGATACTAAAAGAGAGGAAAAGGAAATTTAGCGTACGCCCACAAAAAGTCATTTGAAACAATTATCGTATATTTACTTTATACACGAAACAAAGACTTTAAAGTAGTAATGGAAAACATGTATCAAATTTCTCAGGAGTCAGGTGAGTATGCCGATTCTATTGCGATGCAATTGATCCGCAGGGGGAGAGAAGAGGGCCGTGCTGAGGTGAGGAAACTCATTGAGGAAGAAAGAAGAAAGTCGGCAATGGAAGCTAAGAAAAAGTATAAACTTACTATTCGCAAAATGCTCAAAGCCCAATTAGATAAATCCCTTATCGCGGACTGTTTAGATTTAACACCTAAACAGTTGGAAACATACCTTCTGGAGATAAAGAAAGAAGAAGAATCAAAAAAAGAGAGCCAATAAAACCGCTGGATTTGCATGTCGCCCTTCAATGACTCTACAAAATCACCAACTCAATAAATCCTCCAATTCCTTCGCCACTTTATCTGAGTTCGGCAACATCGTAGCTTCCAAAAGCGAATTCAAAGGAATTGCCGGAACATTCTCCGCCCCCATTATATGAACCGGAGCATCCAGCCAGGTAAAACACTCTCTGGATATTCTTCCAGCCAGTGATTCGGAAAATGAATTTTGCAGGCTTTCTTCGGTAAGGATCAGTACCTTATTATGCTTTTTGACGCCCGTTGTAATAGCTTCCCAATCAATAGGCTCAAGCGTTCGCAAATCGAGGATTTCTATCTGGCCAGGAAATTTTTTACTGGCGTTACGGGCCCAGTGAACACCCATTCCATAAGTGATTACCAAACAGCTTTCACCGTTTTCTACAGATTCTTCAGATGCTTCCTGATAAATTCGCGCCTTTCCTAGCGGAATGACATAATCGTCGCTAGGCTCAATCGTGCGGGCTTCTTTGCTACCGGGAACTTTCCCCCAGTACAATCCTTTATGTTCAAAAATAACTACCGGATTGGGGTCCAAAAATGCAGCACGGAATAATCCTTTCATATCTGCTGCATTGGAAGGATAAACGACTTTTACTCCTTTGATTGTCAAAACCGCAGATTCTATACTGGAAGAATGAAAGGGACCTCCACTGCCATAAGCACCAATCGGTACACGAATTACAGACTGAACCGGCCATTTTCCATCGGACAAATAATAGGAACGACTGACTTCAGCATATAGTTGATTCAGTCCCGGCCACATATAATCGGCAAATTG
>JAGQVA010001380.1 GCA_020438265.1 Bacteroidota bacterium | reverse complement strand
CTTTTCATTGATTGCGCCGTTTTTTAAAGCGGCGCAATCAATGATTTTCCCCCAATCACACCCCACCCGCCAAAGCCCCCGCCTTCAGCCCCTTCCGGTCAATTTTTCCCGTTCCATTCTGAGGAAGTTCATCTATGAAGATGACCTCTTTGGGAACTTTGTATTTGGCAAGCCTTTTTTTACAGAAATCAATAACTGTGGAAGCATTGAGTTCACCTTCTTTTTTCACAATATAAGCGCGCCCCGATTCCCCCCATTTGGGGTCAGGAACGCCGATGACAACCACTTCCCTTATCTCTGGATGTGATAAAATCACTTTTTCAACTTCCGCCGGATATACATTTTCCCCACCGGAAATGTACATATTCTTAATCCGGTCAACGATATAATAATATCCTTCTTCGTCCTTACGCACCTGATCACCCGTGTGAAACCAACCATCGCTAAAAGCAGCTTCCGTTTCTTTCGGATTTTTCCAGTAACCGGGCGTTACCATCGGGCCTTTGAGAAGAAGTTCTCCAGCTTCTCCGGTTTCTGCTTCTTTACCATTTTCATTGACAATCTTTGTTTGGAGGTAAAAATTGGGGAATCCTATAGAACCTTTTTTCCTAATAGCGTCTTTTTGGTGTAAAGAAGTAAGGTTTGGCCCCACTTCTGTCATCCCATAGCCTTGTCTGATAGCAATTCCTTTTTGATGCCATAATTCAATCAATGGAATAGGCATAGGTTCTCCCCCCACGATGATATAATACAGGCTGGAAAAATCTGCATGCAAAAATGCATGTTCTTTGCTGATCATATTGAGCATGGTAGGTACGCCCATGAATAGGGTCGGTTTTTCTGCCTCCAGCAATTCCAGCACTTCTTCCGAATCAAATTTTTTCAATAAACAGGTATAACCTCCATGATGCAGCAGAGGTGTTAACAATACATTCCACCCCCCGGTATGAAAAGGAGGCATACAATTAACCGTTCTGCTTTCTGAATTAATCAACAAACTCATACTTGTGTTGATGCTGTTCCAGAAGAGCATGCCATGAGTGTATAATGCTCCTTTGGGGGAACCTGTTGTTCCGGAAGTATATAGGATAAAAATCGGATCTTTTTCTTCCAGAGCTACTTTTTCGAATAATTCTTCATGATTCTCCTGGGTTTCTTCCCATACATCAGGAATGCTTTCAATCGTAATGTTTTGAGGAATTTGGGAGAAGTGCTGAGATTGTTGAATAAGGCTGGCAAATTTTTCCTGAAAAATAATGACTGTCGGATCGGCATCATTAAGCATATAATTCAGTTCCTGACTTGTAAGACGGTAATTCAATGGAACGAGAATCACCCCCGTTTTTTGTGCAGCAATAAACAGGACGATATATTCCAGACAGAATTCCGATATTATAGCAACCCGGCTTCCTTTTTCTAATTTCCAGGTATATTGAAAGTGAAAAGCCAGCGCATTCCCCTGCTCATTGAGGTCGCCATAAGTAAGGCTACGTTGCGTCTCGTGCTCTTTAACCGCCATTTTTTCAGGTTGATATAAAGCCCAACGGGAAGCCCAGTCTGGTTGAAAAAGTGCC
>JAGQVA010001379.1 GCA_020438265.1 Bacteroidota bacterium | reverse complement strand
ACTTCCACGGCAACGTAGGCAGCGTTAACACCGACAACAAAGGGACAATCAATCAAAACATTGATATGTCCACCAATAAACAAACCATTGAACAAAAAATCGACACTTTCCAGCAACTTGTCCAGGCCCAGGAAAAAGACGGTTTTATCACCCGGGATGAATATGAAGACCTGATGGATTTGCTGGAAGAAATCAAGGAAACGAAGGAGCCAGGGGAGCGTCAACAAAGCCGTTGGAAAAGAGCAATGGGGAAAGCAGTTTCGAAAACAAAAGAATTTGTTGCCAAGCGATTGGAAAAAGGGGCGGATACGCTGGTTGCTGAGGAAACCAAGAAGCTTCTTAAGGATGGCTTACTCGATCAGATGATGGAGATTGTGGGTGGGGTTTTATAGATAAAAGGCAGGTGTATCTATGATATTCGTCATTGAGCAAATTATGGGTTTTTATGTATTTACCTATAAAACCATAAAGACCCATTCCAATGAAAAAAATCCTTTTGCTCCATACTATTATTCTTTTTTGTATCGGGTTACATGCGCAGCAAGCAAGCCAGCAGAAACCGCTTGAACAAAAACATATCATAAGCTTTGAATTATTGGGACTAAGATTTAGTTCCCCAGGCATAAATTATGAATATAGAGCCAACGAACGAAGTAGTTGGTTTGTGGGAATGACGGCCATTCGTTTATGGAAGCCAAAGAATCTTTATGGGGGGTTTTTGCTTGATTGGACACCTAATAATCACCAAGAGGGGGTTTTTACAGATATAGAAAGCGATATTTTTGGATATGGCACTATCCAGGGTGACGAAAGTTATTTGAGAGAGGGTTTTCTCAGTCCGGGGATTGGATTGCGGATTGGAAATAAATGGATGTTTAAGCGTGATAATCGCTTTAATGGGTATTACATTTCAACTACCCTTTTTTATAGCCATTTTAAAGATATCGATGAGCATGAATATATTTTTTATCCTTATGATTCATCCTTGCCAGAAAAATTTGAAAAAAGCTATTATAGTGAAGAGTCCTTGAATACAGCAGGGTTGCTGATTTCAGTTGGGTATAGGTTGAAAGTATTTGGCTGGGGAGTGATTGATCTGAATACCGGAATGGGCTATGGACGAAACTTTGATACTAGTGTTCGTAAGGTAAAAGATTATAATAAAGAGGAATTGGAATCTTTTGAAAATGATGTTTCTAATGATGGGACAGATGATTTTCGATTTACCCATTTGACGACTGGTCAGGATGGATTTACCGGTTCAATCGTATTGCATGTGGGTCTTTCGTTCGGAGTTGCTTTTTAGAAAATTCATTCATCTTAACCTAGCGAGAGCATCCAGCGCTCCTTCCCGCTTAATATCCAGCTCATGTGCCTGTCGAAACTGATATTCAGTCGGCGTATAGCCCATAATATCTTTAAAACGCCGGTTAAAATTAGAAATATTCTTAAATCCACAGAGATAGGCAACTTCAGCCACTGGATAGTTCTCTTCTGTCAGAAGCTTGCAAGCGTGGCCAATACGAATTTCGTTGAGAAACTGGGAGAATGTTTTGGCAGTATTTTTTTTGAAATAAC
>JAGQVA010000136.1 GCA_020438265.1 Bacteroidota bacterium | reverse complement strand
TCCATTCTTTGAGATCACCCTGAAAATAGGAAAGGTATTTTTTTGCCGCAGCAACTGCTTCTGTTTCATCTTTAACGAGGATATCAATGACTCCATTTTCGTATTGGATTTTGGCAGGACCAATTTCCTTTGGGTGAAATTGCCCTAATCCGCCTCCTTCAATCATAGCCGGGCCTCCCATTCCAATCGAGGTATTTTCAGTAGCAATAATCACATCCGAACATCCAGCAATAGAAGCATTTCCGGCAAAACAATAACCTGAAACAACCGCTATTCGGGGCACTTTTCCACTCAGCCGGGCATATTCCACAAAAGTAGAGAGATCCAGCCCTCCTGAATTCACCAGATCAAAATCTACATCTCCGGGACGTCCTCCGCCTCCTTCCACGAAGAAAATAACAGGATTTTTTGATCTCGCAGCGACCTTAATCATCCGGTCGGTTTTTTTGTGATTAAATCCTCCCTGGGTGCCTGCCAGGACTGTGTAGTCATAACTCAGGACTACTGCCTTGCTTTTTTCTCCCTGAAAAAATTTCCCATTCACCGTCCCAATTCCTGCGACCAAACCATCTGCCGGCGTTTTTTCCATTAATTCCTCCACGGTTTTTCGACTTCTCTGACCGGCCATCGTAAGAGAACCAAACTCCATGAAAGAATCATTATCACAAAGATCGGTGATATTTTCCCGCGCAGTTCGCAATCCCTTTTTATGTCTTTTTGCAACTGCTTCCGGACGGTTTTCATCCCATAAAAAAGATTTTCGGTAATAGAGATCCTTAAGGTCTTGTCTGAGTTCTTGTTCTTCCTGCTTTTTTTTCTTTCCCATACTGCTTACACAAAGGTTATCATATCCTCTGCCAAATGCGGCAATTCGTTAAAACTAAGCAAATTAAATTGATTGCCCGAGGTAAGGAAAGTGGTAAATGAGGTATTGCGAATGGAAAAATTCATGGCTGCAACCCTGCGCTCATCCTGAATCCGGAGCGCTTCAGCAGTAACTGAGGAAATGGTTCCGCCCGAGGTAAATATCCCGATGGTTTCTCCCTTTCCCGTCTCCGAAAGAATATGATCCAGACCTGACTTTACCTTTTGTCTGAATTCATGCCAGGGTTCTATTCCCTCCACTTCAATCTTTCCGGTAACCCATTCGTCCAGAAAATACTGGAAAGCAAGAAGGGTATTTCGCTTCTTCAATTTGGGGTTTTCCACGATTTCCTGGTACCACTTTTTGACTTGAGGAACTTCCTGGATCAATTGAGGAATGGCTTTTTGGGTCGCTTCCGTTCCTTCGTGTTCTTTGAGTTCGGGGAGGGAAATGGGCGATGGAATGTTCAGCCCTCTTTTCTGATAGGTCTCGGCAACAATTTGATATGTATGTTGCTGACGCTGAAGCGGTCCGACAAATATTTGATCAAAATGCATTTGTTTGCCAGCCAGGTATTCTCCTAAAATGGCAGATTGTTTTTCTCCCAAGGGGGAAAGTTCGTCATAATTTTCTGCTCCGTAGGAGGCCTGCGCGTGTCGGAAAAAGTAGAGTTTGCTCATGTTTCATGAAGGAAATATTTTTTCTTTAGACCTTCCAGGTTTTTGAAACCTGGAAGGTCTGACAAATACCCTTTAAATAGAATGCCTTTCAAAGAAAGAATCAGCCTCCTTATTCCATTTGTCCAGGAATTTAGATCGTTTTTCATTATTGGAAGTATTGGTCTGGTTAAAGGTATTTACCGCTTCGTTATATTCTTTGACGGCTGCATTGTATTTGTCGACATCTTCCTGGGTGCGATTTTTGGCGGGCTTGGAATCGATGATTTTTTTCATCTTTTCGAAGTTGTCTTTTTTGAGGTAAAAATCGACCAGCGATGGGAAGTCTTTTTCTGCTTCTGTCTGATAAAATACCATGACCTCTTTCGCTGCCAGTTTGAGGCTCCCGTCTCCCTCATAGTCGTCCATACTGGTCAGTTTTTCATTGGCTTCTGACACAAAAGCTCCCAGTGCACTGGTATTTTGCTCCACACCACTGACATCTCCTTTGTCCAAAGCATCAAGTACATACGCCTCTTGTTTGTAAACTTTAAAGAAAATTAAATAAACCTCATTATAGTATTTCAATAAAGCGTTTGCCTGTTTGATTTTCTGACTCATCTTGTCTTCTTCAGGCTCAAGCAAACGGATATTATATTTATCAGCAAATGACCTCTCAGCACTTTTAAATACATCAAAAGCCTCGTTCAGTTTTTCATTGGCTTTTTCCTTGGTCAGCAGGTAAGCTTCCATTAAATCGTAGGATTGCTCTGCAATTTCTTCCAGATCCACAATTTTTGCATAATCTTCATTAAAAACCTTGTAGTTAAGATCCAGGTATTGAAAAATCGTGTTTTTCAAATCCTCGTCCCCATAAAAGGATTTTTTGCGGCGAAGGTCTCCTCTGGCAATTTTTATTTCATCAATAAGCGCCTGTCTCTTTCGGTCAACCTTTTTTGCTCCTTTCCCTCTGGTTACCACTTTTAAATATTGCCAGGTTTCATCTTTCAATTCGGCAAATGGCAGGGTAATATCTTCCAGATATTCAACAGCTTCTGCACTGGTCTGAGCCTTCGTAAAAACGAAGCTTATCATCCCTGTTAATAAAAGAATCCCGGTAATGATAGCTTTTTTCATGATTATTTATTGTTATTGGTTATGTCTATTAAATCTGACAAAATATGATATCCTTCTTCGATGTAAATATCATCCTGTATGTCGGCAATTACCTCCTGATTGATTTTCTTTTTGGGGTCAGTCATTTTGGCAATTTCGATCACGTATTCAGGATTATTAACGGTGTAGGGGTTATCTCTATTTGGCGCGGTTTCTGATTTTGGGTTGTCTTCCTGAATGAATTCAGAATAATACCGGACAAAAGCCTGATACTCAAGTGGAATGGAAAATTTTGCTTCCGGCTCATTCAACTGTTGCTTATCAGAAACCTTATCAGAAATAATGTCCTGGAAGCCTGCATGAGTGTTAATCCTTTCTTCACTATTAGTCCTTAATTCATCCAAAGGTAATGGTTTGAGAGGATAATAATAGGCCTTTTTATCCACTTTTTCCAAATCCAAAGCCGTTTTATAAGCTCGTTCACCGACTTCCTGTTCACCAAAAAAAGTCGGTAAAATCACGTCAGGAATCACGCCTTCTTTCTGATGCGTCGTTCCATCAACCCGATAAAAAGCACCCGTGGTAATTTTTAAAAAAGACTCTGCACCAGACTGAAATCCATAGCTCAGTTGGCTTTCTGACTGTTTTTTATATGAGTCAGCGGGAATGATAATCTGAGCAGATGATTTTCCAAATGTTTTTCGCCCAACAATTACTCCACGGTTGTAATCCTGAATCGCAGCCGCAAAGAGCTCTGAGGCGGAAGCGCTATAGGAATTAACCAGGATAACCAAAGGTTGGCTAAAGACAGTTCCCCGGTTGTCATCTTTCAAAGTCACCAGTTTTTTGTCTGACGAACTGGTAATGGTTACCGCACCAAAATTGATAAAAATTCCAACCAGGCGAATCGCTTCCATCATCGAGCCGCCGCCATTATCTCTCAGATCAAAAATGAGTCCTTCTATTCCCTCTCGTTTGAGTTTGATCAGGTCAGTAGCGACATCCCTGGCACAACCTTCCTGTAAGTAGGAATAACCGTCCATAGGCGAATAAAAGGTAGGCAAATTCATGTATCCGACCTTGTGTTTTCCCTCCAGAATAAAGCTGGAAATGACATTTTCTTCCACCTCGACTTTCTCCTTATGCAGGTCAATGGATATTTCCTTTCCGTTTTTCTTGAGAATGAAAAAGGTCGCGTGGTCGTGTTTGGGAGAAACCATAAATCGATAAATTTCGCCCATAGAAAGACAGTCAAAATCCAGTATTTCTTCTCCCGGAGCCTTTACCGAAAGAATCACATCTCCTTCGTGCAAAGAGTTGGAATTCCAGGCAATGCTACCCGGAACGATCTGGTAAATTTCTACTTTCCCTGACTGGTTTCTAAATATTTCAATCCCATAGGAATAGGTCTCTTTGGAAAGCATGGATTCAAACAAATCCTTGGTTTCGGGTTTAAAATACATGGTATGAGGGTCGAAAGCATGGGCAATGGCATTGAGAAATAATCCGCTTACATGATCCTGGAGTTTTCTTTCCTCTTCGATTTTTGCCTGAATCCGACATTTGGCCCTGCCAATCACTTTACTTTGTATTTCCATGAAAGATTCTTTATTGGGAGGTTGAAGGAAATCTCCCGAATCGAGCCCTGATACATAAGAAGCCATGATTTGAAGTTTGAGTCGTTTGGCCCATTCTTCCATCAGTTCAGATTTGGTGTGAAAGTTCCTCTCTTCTGTTATCACCAAACTATCAACGATGGTTATATCCCAATTTTGTTTTTCAATACTATCGAGCAAATGGTAGACATCTTCCTGTTTCTGTTTATACAGGTCCGTTACTTCAGTCAAAAAGTCACAGTTTTTACTTTTGATTTCATCGTCAATCTTAAGTTTAAAGGGTTCTAGCCTGGCGATTTCTGTTTGTGTAAAAAACATCTTTTCGGGGTCCAGTTCATCTATAAATGTCTCAAATACAAGGGCAGAAAATTCGTCATCCACAGGCCGGGGCTCAAAATGAAATTTCTCAATCGTCTGTACAATTTTCCATGCTTCATTGCAGGAAGGGTTATCTTGTCCAGGCGAAAATAGCGGTGAGGATATTAATATCAGAATCGATAATATGCACTTCAGCATACTCTTCCCTGCCCTACCTCCATGTTTTATAGGGAAATTAATATTAAACAGCATATCCAATTTGAATTTAGTCTTTGTTTGAATATCAGCTATTGGTGGTTTGCTTTTGGCTTTTGGCCATTCTCAGAATATAGCCAATAACTAACGGCCAAAAGCTAAAAGCCAATATTTGAATATAACTACTTACCTAAAAATAAACAAAATCATCCCCCCGGATGCGATAAATCACCCCCTAAACCAACTCCTGCAAATTCTTCCTTCCCGTTGTTTTCTTTCCTTAGTGCTTGCAAATTCCCTAGATTATGAAAACTCAAAGACTACTCACACTCATATTTTTATCTCTTATTTCTATATATTCAACTTCCTACGGCCAGGGTTCTGCGAATTATCAGGGAGGCTTAAAAGTTTCTCTCAATGAAGATGGAAGCAAATATTTCCGTCTGCTTACCTGGCATCAAATGTGGGTAACGACTCCCCTGGAAGAGGGTAACGAATTAAAAACAAATTTCACACTCCGTCGTTCACGGGTGCTGATGTACGCCCAGATCAGCGACCGATTTCTGATTAACACACACTTTGGACTCAATAGCCTGGAACCCGGAAACATGGGTACAGCCAGTCCAATCAGCCAACCAGGCACAAATGGACAATTATTTATGCACGGCGCCTGGGCTCAATACACTATATTTAAACAAAAACTGGTTGTTGGTGGCGGATTACATTACTGGAATGGAATTTCCCGACTTGCCAGCCAGAGTACACTGAATATCATGACTCTCGATGCGCCCATCCACAACTGGGCAACCATCGGTGTTACAGATCAGTTTGCGCGGCATCTGGGCTTTTTTGCAAAGGGTAAACTGGGCAAACTCGACTATCGCCTGGCGATAAACGAAGCTATTAGCAACCCTACACGGGGCGCAGATTCCCATCTTAGCGAAATTGGCGGACAATCTCTGTTGATTCCCCATCGGGCGATTTATCGCAATCCTGATAACCCCGGAGGAGGAAAAGTATATCAGGGATATCTTAATTATCAGTTTCTGGATCAGGAAGGAAACCTTCTCCCCTATTTTGTAGGTTCATATCTCGGAACGAAAAAGGTTTTTAATATTGGAGCCGGATTTTTCCACCATCGTGAAGGCGCCAGTTATTGTGATGAAGCAGGTAATTTGATTCTTCACAGCCCTACTTCTCTTGCTGTGGATGTGTTTTACGATTCTCCCCTTGGCAGCAATGGAAGTGCCCTTACTTTTTATGGTTCGTGGACTCGCCACGACTGGGGTCCTGACTGGACCGGTGGTGTAGGCGGTGTGGGAACCGGAAACATTGCCTATGGGCAATTGGGTTATGTATTACCCGATTTTACAGAAAAGGGAAGGCTTCAGCCTTATGTACACGGAACGTTTCGGGCGTTGGAAGCTTATGAGGATTATTTCAATCCTTACAGCCATAACCTGGGCGTAGGCGCCAATTGGTTTATTGATGGACATAATGCAAAGATTACGTTGGAGTATCAGCGGGCCGTTGAGGCAGGAGATTTGGCAAAACCAGAGGCTACTAGTTGGTTGCGGTTACAGGCGATGATTTATTTGTAGAAAATTCTGTCAAAGGAGGAGAGATGAAAATAAAAATATTGCATTTATTGGCTAACAATCCATAAATCATTATTTTCATTTTTCAAACTTTAACCCCAACTATATGCCAACCCCATTTTCTTTATCATCTACTGAACAAGTTTTGGATTTAAATGAACGAGAAAGCTTGTTGAATCCTTCTTCCAACAACATTTTCAAGGCCTTTTTTCATAAAAACGACTTTGAAGAATTACTAAATCAAGACGGTATAACAATAGTTGGCGTACGTTTTTATCCGGGGAATAATCAGGGTAATGACTCTCTCATTGCAGTGAGTGTCTTCATCGACAGCGCTGGTCAACGCTCAGATATTGAGAGTGTTTATATCTTGAGCAAGGGATCTGAGCTTAATGACGTTGGTGGTAACAATTTGCCAATTGACGATGCCAGGATTAATAGCATATTGCAGCAGGTTAACCTAACTGAAGATAAAGACGAAGATGGAAATGAGTTACCAGATGCCGAAAAAAGAACCGGTTTTTTCAGCGTTTTCTTTAGTGTTGAAGCTCTCGACCATCTGTTGAATATTCCATCCTGTGAAGGCTTATATTTTTATTGTCGTACGCTTATTAAACCTGGTGATCCTTTATTAGATACGACAGTGAAGCCACTTACACTGGTTGCAGTTGCAGTAGATGATTCGGGGGAAAGTCTATCAAGTAATGAAGTCTCAGCTCTTGAAAGCCTGGCTCCTTGCCCCCCTGATTGTGGAGATCCTGACCGGTACCTTAATCATTACGATATAAGGTTGAATAATCCCATTAAACTTCGGCCTTGATACAGTTAAATATTTCTCCAATTCTTTTCTGAATGGTCATTTGTTTATGATTAGAATCCTGTGGATTTTGTGCCTGTACTTTTTCCTTTTTATACCTGTTTCCCAAATTACAGGCCAGGATCTTCAGCTTTCTTTTCATCAACTTACTACTGACAATGGCCTCTCCGAAGCCACCAATGCCTTCATTTACAAAGATTCCCGGGGGTTTGTCTGGATGAGTTCACTGGATGGATTAAATCGGTTTGATGGCCTGAACGTAAAAGTGTATAAACCCCGTTCCGGAGATCCACATAGCCTTGATGGGAATATTATTACCTCTTCTTTTTTCGAAGATAAAGACGCCAATTTATGGTTTACCACCTATAATGCGATTCATCGATACAATCGCGAAAAAGATCATTTTGATATTTTTCGCCTAAAAAATGATGCTGGGCAGGAAATTTCAGAAGATTATTATGCTTTTCACCTCGATCAGAAAAATCATTTGTGGGTACGTACAGGTATCGGAGAATCCGGCAGACTTCACTGGTTTGAGATTGATCTTCATTCCGATAGTATTCTGGGGCCTCTTGATGGGCAAAGGGCTGCAGTTATTCCCAGCTCAAAAGGTAATATACAGGTGATTTCTACCTTTTTTCCCCGAAAATATGGTTTTGAAATCACTTCCTTTGGAAAGGAAATACACAAACTAGTGGATGGAAGGCCAGGTTTGTCCAAGCATGCTCTTCCGGGCCAAAGCCGCCACGCCTATCCTGAGTCTGATACGCTGGTATGGATTGCCATGAGTCAGGAACTACTTGCTTTCAACCCGGTTACCCAAACAGGCAGATCATACACCAGGTTCCAGGGAAATGCCTTTCACGGTTTATCTTCTGTGATTCCTTATGGGGAGGATAAATTATTGGTCGGAAATCTTTTTCAGGGAATATTCATTTTTGATAAAAAACAAAGGCAATTCATTCAACTGATTGCTCCCAGTCGTTCCAATGCCCAAAGTTTACCTTTTTTCCGTGTTAACGATTTATATCTCGATCATCACGAAAATCTCTGGGTTTCCAGTTGGGGGAGCGGAATTGCTTATGCCAATTTAAAAAAACACAAATTCCCGATTTTACTGGAAGGAGCCTCGGTTTCGGTTATTTATCCCACCTCTGATGGGAAAAAATGGTGCGGAACTTCCGAGGGTGTGTTTGTTTTCAATGAACAAGGGAAACAGGAGAAATATCTTCCATACTGGGAAACCATGAATGGACAAAGAAATGATACCATTATTGAATTTATGTTTCACGACCAGGAAGGGCAGTTATGGGCTACTTCCGGGAAAAAGCTTCTTAAGTGGAATGCCTCCAAAGACATTTTCCAACAGGTTCAAAACTTTGAAAGTTTTCCTTATGAGGTTTTTGTCAAAGCAGATGGACAAATTCTCATGGCAAATTATCAGGGTTTATTCTCTCTCGAAAAAGAAAATGGTGGATTAAGAGTTGTTCCCTTTATTCTCATTGGAGACAAACAAACCCATCTTTTTACCAAAATATTTGAAGACAAGGGTGGAAGGCTTTTTCTTGCCGAGAATCGCAATAATTTATTCATTCTGCAGCCCCAAAACGATGCTTATGAGCTTATGCATAGTTTTCAGGATATGGGAGATATCTACGCATTCTTTCATGAACCTGAAAAAAAACTTATCTGGATTGCCGGATCGAGAGGTCTTTTCCAATTCAATGGCAAAAGTGATTCTTTAAAGCAAATGGGGCCAAATGAAGGAATCCCCAATGAAGGTTTTGTCCAGGTGTTGGGGTATGAAGACCAACTTTGGCTTTCAGGAAAATCAGGTTTAATTCAATATTTTCCAGAAAAACAAAGCTATCAAACATATAACACCACTGATGGATTGCTAGAAACTACAGCTAATTTGAATGCTGCATATCAGTCAGAAAATGGCAATATCTGGCTAGGTAGTCTGAGGGGAATCAACCTTATTTCTCCCACCAACATACCAAATGTGCCTTATCCTCCGGATATCCAGTTGACCCGATTATTGGTGAATGATCAGGAATGGAAGGATTCCGTTCAAATCGGGGAAAAAACCAGTCTTGAGTTTCCTTATACCGAGAATACAGTCTCCTTTGAATTTGTAGCAATGGAGTATAGCGAAGCAGATAAAAACCAGTTTGCGTATCGCTTACGTGGGTATGAGGAAGAATGGGTTTATATCACTCCCGGAGAAAAAGGGTTTGTTCGTTATCCTAATCTTCCACCCCAGAATTACACGTTAGAAATAAAAGCAGCCAACTCGGATGGCGTCTGGACAGAAAATCCAAGGCAATTATCCATCACCATTCACCCGCCTTTCTGGCAGCGCTGGTGGTTCAGGGGGCTTATGCTGATAATCATTGCTGCGATTATCTGGGGATTATATCGCACGCAGCTCAACCGCCAGTTGGCGCAGGCAGAAGCCAAACGCCTTCGTGA
>JAGQVA010001378.1 GCA_020438265.1 Bacteroidota bacterium | reverse complement strand
GCCTTTGGCCTGTTGATTGATACTGGTGCTAGAGAAGCTGCACAAACAGGTTCTGGTGTAGATGTAAAAGTATTGCACGGTGCTACAGACGCTCTTTCAGTAGGGGTAAATGCAAATAAGAATGCTATTATTCCATCCGCGACCTATACCAACTTCACAGGTTATCTGAATGTACCCGCAGCACGTTATCGCATTGACATAACAGGTGCGAATGATCCTTCTACACTAGTAGCTCCTTTCTATCTGGATGCTTCCGGATTGGACGGTGGTGCGGCTGTAGTATTTGCTTCGGGATTCCTGGATCCTTCTATGAATCAGAATGGTGCTGGTTTTGGTCTATTTGCAGCTTTAGCTGATGGAACCGTAGCTCCTCTTACTGCGGTTGGCACTGCCAGAGCACAGGTTATTCACAACTCCGCTGACATTGCTGCAGATACCGTAGACGTGTATATCAATGCGCTGGCAGATACGATTGTTTTGAATGATTTTGCTTTCAGAACAGCAACTCCTTTTGTTGATCTTCCTTCCGGATATCCTGTTGATGTAGTTATCGCCGGAAAAAACAGTACCAGCATTGCTGATGGAATTGCTACCATTCCGGTTACTGCTGAAAATATGGGCAGCTATTATATTGTTGCCAATGGTGTGTTAGATCCGATGATGTACGCAACCAATCCAGACGGAAAAAATACAGGTTTTGGTCTGTTTGTGGCGGACAGTGCCAGAGAGGTTGGTGTAGGTTCAGATGTTGACATCAGAGTATTCCACGGTGCTACCGATGCTCCTACTGTCGACGTACTGGCTAATTATTCTACACCTGCTCTGGTATCTGGCGCCGCTTATACCGATTTTACGGGTTACCTCTCCGTTCCTCCTGCTGACTATGACCTGAGCATTACTCCCGCTGGCGATAATAGCAACCTTTTGTTCAACTTTGATGCTGATGTTTCCACATTAGGTGGTGGCGCTGGTCTTATCCTCGCTTCCGGTTTTGTTGATCCAACTGCTAATCAGGATGGGGAAGGTTTTGGGTTGCTTCTGGTTCTGGCTGACGGAACAGCTATTCTCCTGGATATGACAACCAGTATAAATAAAGACCTGGAAGTAGCTAATCAGTATATCAATATTTATCCTAATCCTGCCAATGACAGAGCCAATCTGGATTACCAGCTGGTAGATAATGGAAAGGTTGAAATTGTAATTATTGACATTGCAGGAAGAACTGTATTCAACAAAAATATAAACAGCGCATTTGCTGGAAAATATACATTGGATCTGCCTGTTCAGGAAATGGCTAACGGAATTTACACCGTAATTATGAAAACTGAAGGCACAATTTCAATGAAAAAGTTGGTGGTAAGAAACTAGTGCAAACCACGTGTTAAGTTTTGACGTTGTTTTAGTAAAAATGAGGCTATTGCCTCAAACCAAAAATTCGTTCTTTCGACTAGTTTCTATAATGTTGTGGTGGCAGAAGTATCTCATTGAGGTACTTCTGTTATTTTTTTTTATTATTGGGTAATAGTGATTATCACGAATGAAATATTATCCAAAGACCTTCCAGGTTTTCGAAAACCTGG
>JAGQVA010001377.1 GCA_020438265.1 Bacteroidota bacterium | reverse complement strand
CGCCAATTTTGGAACAGCTTTCCGTTCTCCGAATGTAGACGATGTCGGAAAAGTCTTTGATTCCGAGCCTGGAGCAGTAGTCGTTCCAAATCCTGATTTAAAAGCTGAATATGCCTATAATTTTGACTTGAGTGTGGTGAAGATATTTAAGGAAATGATCAAGGTGGATCTTACCGGTTATTATACCATTTTGCAAAATGCTTTGGTGCGCCGTGATTTTCAGTTGAACGAACGGGACAGCATTATGTATGATGGGGAGCTGAGTCGGGTTCAGGCCATTCAAAATGCAGCCCGTGCCAATGTGTATGGAATTCAGGCGGGAATTGAAATCAAACTGTCAGATGGATTCAGTATTTCTTCGGATATCAATTACCAGTTGGGAAAAGAAGAAATGGATGACGGAACCATTAGCCCTTCCCGTCATGCCGCACCTTTATTTGGTCGTACCAGCCTGAATTACCACGCCAATAAGCTGGATTTACAATTCAATGTCATCTATCAGGGTGAAAGAAAAGCTGATGATCTTGCTATCGAAGAGCGGGCTAAAGACGAAATCTACGCCAAAGATGAAAGCGGGAATAATTATTCGCCTGCCTGGTACACCCTGAATTTTAAAGCAATGTATCCACTGAGTGATTTTTTAATCGTAAGCACGGGCCTGGAGAATATTACCGATCAGCGTTATCGGCCTTATAGCTCCGGGATTTCGGGTGCGGGACGGAATTTTGTGTTGGCGGTGCGGGTGAATTTTTAGTATGTAATTCTAGGGAAGCCCAACGTCCTTTTTCCAAAATAATCAGCCAAACTCCCTCCAATCGGATTCGTTTTAATCATCATTTAATCTTAAAGAATGACAAAATGAACGTATCAGAACAAAAACAAAACACATCCGCATGGCGATTTCAGGTTTGGGCTTCCTTTATTATTTCTTTGGGTTTAACCATGGGCGGGGTTTTTTATTTGCCCGTAGATCTCTGGATAAAAGGTTATTTAGCAATGGGGCTTATGTTTCTCATAGGATCATGTTTTTCCCTTGCCAAGACGATTCGAGATGATCATGAAGCATCCAGTTTGATTAATCGCGTCAAGCAGGCTAAGACAGAGAAGATGCTCTCGGAGTTTGAGAAATAGGGAAAATGGAATCATAGAAAATCAATTCATTTCTGGGAAGAAGCCATTACCACATCTTAATCGCTTTTTATCACTCTGGCATAAGTTCTCTTTCCATTGACAGAAACCTCAACCAGATAAATCCCATTTGGTACTTTTCTTCCGTCTTCGGTTGTCCCATCCCAGGTTAATTGTGTGGGTTGCAGGTATGTACCTTCCCATAGCGTATGAATTAATTTTCCCTCAAGCGAATAGATCCTTACGAATCCTTCTCCGGTCTTTTCCATCGTCAGGCTAATGGACACCTGATCATGAAAGGCGTTTGGAAAGATTTTTAATCCAGATTCTTCTGTCAGGTTTTGTGAAGAAAATCCCGTTGTGTTTTCTGTTCCAAAGTCAACTTCCCAGAGGACCCCATTGTCAGCATGTTCTATCACATACATTTTATTTCCAAGAATTGCAGCATGTACT
>JAGQVA010001376.1 GCA_020438265.1 Bacteroidota bacterium | reverse complement strand
CTACATTTTTATCCAGATATTCTACTGAATTATAATAGGCCGCAGTAATTCCCTTTTTTTCTTTTTCTGTCAAATCACTAAAGACTTCCGGAATCCATCGGTCATCTTCTTCACTGCCCTGAGCGAGGGAAATTTGTGAAGGAACTGTCCGGTCTTTGTATTTAATTGGAAAATTAAAGGGAGAATGAGGTTCGTGAAACCCAAGCCAGAGGCAAAATCGCTGATCCATGTTTTGATCTATAAAATCTATTGCCTGTTTGGAATAATAAGTGCCAATATCGTCCTTATCGTAAAAACCGCCCGGCAGGGCTTCTGCATTCAGCCAAATTCGCGCATGATCGCGAAAAGGCTTCCACGGAGGCCTTACAGAAATGGTATCCGGAATAGGGCTAACCGGGTTTTCTGATAGGTATTCCTGGTATTCCTTTCGGCCTTTTAAGACATCAAAACCATGGGAAAGCTCACTGTTGAAATGCATTTTTCCAATGGCAGCAGTTTGAAATCCAAAAGTTTTCAAATGCTCGGCTACAGTAAGTTGAGAATCGGCTAATGGTGTGCGCAAAAGCGTAACTCCGGCTGCATGGGGATACTTGCCTGTCAGGAAAGATTGTCTTGAAGCTGCACACATGGGGGAATTGGCGAAAGCTCTGGTGAAAAGGACACCATTTTTAGCCATTTTGTCCAGATTCGGCGTGTGAATGAGTTGATTCCCGTAGGCTCCCAGAGCGTGAGTAGCATGATCATCTCCAATGATCACCACTACATTTTCAAAGGGTCTTTGAGCAGATTTGTTTTGAGTTTGAGAACTGGTATTACAAGCTCCCCAGAGAAGGAGACTTAAGGCGAGTAGTGGAGTGATTTTCATAAAACAAGTCTAACGTTTTAGCTAAACTCGGTTTTTAGTGATGAATAGTCATCCTGTACAATTCAGGCTAAAAATCGCTAAAGTTTTGCGTTCCATATCCCATAGGAATATACCCTTTTTTCATGTCATTTTCACCTACTCTTACCGCACATCCCATTTTCCTGAGACCGGGGTGAAGAATACTTGCCCTGTGTGGTTTGGAGTCCATCCAGTTCTGAACCAGGCTTTCAGCAAAACTGAGATAAGTGTGTTTTCGAATAAGTTCATTTTCCTGGGTGAAAAAGTCAAAATCGCTCCCATTCCAGGAGCGGTAAAACTGAGACCCGGATTCATAGTGATAGAGAAATGCGCTGGCTACATTTTCTGCTAAAGCATTAGCATTGAACTGTTTACTTCTTTTTCCTACCGTTGAATATTTGAAATTCCTCAGATTGGTGTGATCTACAAATTCATGTTTGGCCATTTCCTGTGAATGAAAATCAGCCATATCTCTTAATGCAGGAGAAAAGACAAAAGGAATTTGTCCGTGTTTTTCCCTTTCCCTGTTAGTCAGAAAAAATACGGCAGCATTGAGTAAAGGGTAGTCTACATTTCTGTAATCAATCGTATCAGCTAATTTTTCCAGTTTTACAAATGTTTGCCAACGGTGATTTTGGTACATACTATCAGGAAAGCTGACTAGTTCCTGTGCAAAAGAGGAATAGAAAATCGCGATA
>JAGQVA010001375.1 GCA_020438265.1 Bacteroidota bacterium | reverse complement strand
ATTCCATCCCGAAATTTATTCAAGAAAATTTTAAAAAGGAATGAATTGAAGGTGAAATCTGTTTGGTATCTAAAGCCGTGGAACCATTTCTCAGTTTTTTTGGGGAGAATTAATAGTAGGATGCTTTTCCTTAAACCGCTGAAATGCTTCAAAATCTCCTTTTATCAGATACCTTTTTGCAGTGATAAAATTCGCTAAACCAGCTCCTAATAAAGCACTTTTCAGAATTAAAAATGATGAGGTTTGTCAATATAAGGACTGAGAAATTTCTTTTTTTTTGCGCTGATTCTTTCATAAAAATAAACCCGTATTTCAGTTTCCGAAATTGTTTTGATCAGAAATTTTGTTTACATTTAATACAAGATTCAGACCTGTAGGATAAAAGATGTCAAAAGCGAAATTATAACAAGATTTCCTACCCAAAAATCCCCAATTCAAGAAGGAAAATACTTTCAAAACCCTTTGATGATCAATTAAATCAGGTTGGGAGTTCCGGATTACCCCTATATATTTTTTGATTTTTCTCTGTCAATCATAAGTGATTGTATATGAGGCGTGTTGGCTAAAATTTTAAAGTAAAAAATTGCATGCCAGTAACAAAAGCAGAACAGCGTTTGCCCGACGGATTCCAGGCTGATGATCTGGGGCAGGCGGTAACCTCGTCAAATGGTCATATTGCTCTGATAAGCTATAATGCTTCTCCTGTAGCGCAAAACAGGGCGCAGAATTATGTTGTATTTATTCTGGACAGTGCCTTAAGAGCCAATGTCGCTTCATATCAATGGCAGGTTTTGAGTGAGGATGTAACAACCCAGGAAGGAGTCTGGCAATTTACGCCTACAGTGTTGGGGACCATGACACTGAACGTAACCCTCAAAAATGCATCAAATGCAAGCGTCGGGACTATTTCTCTTACACAAACAGTAGCCCCGGTGAATGCTGATCTTGAAAACCTGATCACACTCGACAATGCCACCCACCCTGTGGCCGGAGATCCCACGACTTCCCGTGAGGTGATAAATGATTATCTGGCGCATATTCATGCGGTTGCTCCGGTTGCTTCGGAAGAAATCCTGAACAAACTCCTGTTTGGAATCAGTTATGTAGAAGCGCAAAGTCAAAATACCGCTGCCAGAGCCCTCACATTGAGTTCCATGCGAACAGCCCTTAACGCAGGACAAACACAGGCTGCGGCTTTTTTTACTCAGGCGGCTGCAGGTTCCGGGATATGCATGATCAGACCGGAGATTCTGGCTATGACTCTTCAGCAGGGGAGCAATCCTTTGATTCCCTGGCAGGAAATTCCAACTGACCCAGCACAGCGACAAACTACTCTGACAAGTCTTCAGACTGCTCTTGCAGGTTTGTCTGAAGATCGGAGAATTGATATTTTTAATATTCTTCGATTCCCCAAAGCCAGTCTCAAGGCATGCAAATTAATTCTGGACAAACTTCGCAACCAATACTTCAGCAACCATTCATATAGTGCTGTGATGGGGAATAATACCCAGGCTCAGCAAATTCTTTTTCAGCTGAAATCAGGCCCTTTTTCAATGACTCCCGCCCCGACAAGTATTCCCGC
>JAGQVA010001374.1 GCA_020438265.1 Bacteroidota bacterium | reverse complement strand
GGCAGTTACCGGAGACCCTATGAATACCAATTTGCTGAAGGATTTCCCGGAAATTACCGAAGGTGTAAGAATTCACTATAAAGGCGGTCTGGTGGAGGTGAATCACAATGAAGAAACCCATTTCTACAGGGAAGAAAACCTCATTTATGGCGAGGAGAATTTCTTTGAATTTTTCTCTTTTTCCTTAAAAGAAGGAGAGCCGGAAAAGGTTCTTGATGAGCCTAATTCGATTGTTTTGACGGAGGAAATTGCAATGAAATATTTTGGTGATGACAATCCGGTTGGTAAAACAATCACCCTGGATGAGAAGTACCCGCTAACCGTAACCGGTGTTATGGAAAATGTTCCTTCCAACTCTCATTTTCAGTTTGATATGGTCATTTCCTATCAGTCACTTCCACAGATGTATGGAATGACAGAATTTTCAAGCTGGTGGTTTCCTTCATTTTATTCCTATGTAAAGGTTCACCCTGATGCGGATATTGAATCATTGAATGAAGACAAACTCAAGGTTTTTATTTCTCAGTATCGGGAAGAAGGGCTGAACGTTTACCCTCGATTGCAACCGATTACAGATATTCGATTACATGGAAATCCGGTAGGTGAAGGTACTTTCAAATACGTGATGATCTTTTTCTTTATCTCTGTATTTGTTCTTTTGATTGCCTGCATGAATTTTATGAATCTTTCGACAGCCAGGGCGGCTACCCGCGCTTTGGAAGTGGGAGTGCGAAAAGTGGTTGGGGCACAATTACATCATCTTGTCAGGCAGTTTTTGGGGGAAGCTTTGCTGGTTTGTCTGATTGCAACAATTATTGGCCTGGGGATCGCAGAGTTACTTTTGCCATCCTTTAATGAGATTACAGACATTTCATTGACTATTCCCTGGGCAGAGCCTGAATTATGGTTGGGGCTGGTTGGATTTGTATTTATTATCACTTTGTTAGCGGGAATGTATCCGGCGTTTTTTCTGGCCCGATTTGAGCCAATAGAAGTTCTGAAAACCAAATCCATTATGAATAATCGGGGGAGTTGGCTGCGAAAAGGACTGGTTACGTTCCAGTTTGTGGTTTCAGTGAGTCTGATTGTGTGCACCTTAATTATCGCCAAACAGCAGAATTATCTTCTGTCTCGCTCACTGGGTTTTGAAAAGGAAAACATTCTTTATGTTCACTTGAAAGATAATAAGGTAAAAGAAGGCCTGCAGACCTTCAAGCAAAAACTATTGCAACAACCTTCCATAAAAGCAGTCAGCGGATCTAACTGGGTTCCCGGCACAACTTTCATTACTACCATGCCAGCAGAGCTACAGTCTGAATCAGGCAAAATGGAATCTTTTAATGGATCTGTCATGTATGTGGATTACGACTTCCTGGATGTAATGAATATCCCGATTGCTGAAGGACGATTTTTCTCCCGCGATTTTTCTACAGATACCAGGGAGAAGTTTTTGATCAATCAGAAAGCAATGGAAAAAACGGGACTTTCACCTATTGATAAACAAGCCCGGATCTATTATGGAGAATACGGAGAGATCATTTTTGAGAAAAAAGGAACCGTGATTGGTGTATTGGAAGACTTCCA
>JAGQVA010001373.1 GCA_020438265.1 Bacteroidota bacterium | reverse complement strand
GACTTATATTCTGAAGATTGGGATTCTGTTTTATCATTTAGAGGTCTTGGAATAACAAAGGTAGAAATTCGGGTTTCTCATGATAGAAAAAATACCCCCAATTTTAGCACTGATGAGAAAGAAATTATTATAAATTTTTTCCAGGATCTCATACATAAAGAGTTTGGGCCAAACATAGAGCTGGTACCTCCGAAGCAATATTTCGTCGACTTCCTGGAAGTATTTAGAAAAAGAAGTGAAATCCAAAAACGCTTCCCTCTGGAAATGCAAGAAGGCTATTTCCCTGTTGTAGGATTACCCAAAGATAGAAATGAAATTGACCTGGGAATATCTATTACCAATCCTGTTTTTGAATCCATTGAATACCAAATTCAAATAACAGACTCTGCCAATAAACCAATAGAACATCAATTATATGTTTCCAATCGATATGATCATCGGGATTTGGACAAAATAATTGTTCCCAGATCTAAAGACAGCACGACCATAGACACTTATGTATATCATATTCGGTTGGATCAACCCGAACTTGTGCACAAAATTTCTTTTATAAGAAATAATGCCAAAGAGTATCTTATTTATCAAAAAGGGGAGGAAACCTGTTCCGGGTATTTGATGAAAGATTTTAGCTCAATAAGTAATCAGAAATAATGAAAATAATGAAAAAACTTTTATTCTTCCTGATAACTTTGTTTTCTCTAATAGTTACCACAAAATCAGCCGCCCAATCAGCCGCCATCAAAGAAGAAAAAAAACTTCTCCCCACCTACCCTTTCTCCAATCCCAATCCTGTCCCTATTCCAGAAGACTCGGGCATTTACCCCTATTTCACATTCACCAACTTCAGTGATACTGCCATCCAAAAAGAATGGACTATCATCACCCTCGAAAATGACTACCTCGCCCTCTACATTCTCCCTGAAGTAGGAGGGAAAATTTATGGAGCAACCGACAAATCTACCGGCGAGGAATTCATTCCAAAGCAAAAAGAAGTAAGATTCGTCAATAAAGGCAAACGTGGCCTCTGGTCTCCGGGAGGAATGGAATTCAATTTTGGGGAAGATGATATTTCGCCCTCTGTCGCAACTCCCGTAGATTATCAGCTTATTGAAAATGAGGATGGAAGCGTGAGTTGCTGGATTGGTAATCTGGATCTTCTATCGAGAAAAACCTGGCGGGTTGAAATTTATTTACCTCCTGACAAAGCCTGGTTTGAAACGCGGATGGTTTGGTATTATACTCACATAAGCTTTTCAGGAGAGTATCCCGTTTCTGTCTCCTGTCAATTTAATGAAAAAGACACTTCCCAAACAAACCTGATTCTTGATCCCTTTGAAGTAAAAACGTTAAGAATAAGCAAACAATCGAAGAAGGGGAAATGGAGCATATTAGATCAATCATCTCCCAAGACAAAGGTAAAAGAACAGCAAATCGCGATTGAGTTAATAGAAATCCTAATATGGATGAAGGAGAAAAATTATGAGAAAACATCCATCTACGTTAATCAACTCCTTGAATTACAACCTGAAAACATCTATGCAATCTGGGTAAAGGCAATTCTTTATCGCTTGCAAGGCAAACAAG
>JAGQVA010001372.1 GCA_020438265.1 Bacteroidota bacterium | reverse complement strand
GATAAATGTTTCATGTTTTTGTTTGTCAACTTTGATAGTTACTTGGAGAATTTGAGGGTTTGTATCATGATGCTGGGGAAATGTAACCTTGGTTGACAAACTGATGAATTTTGGGGTGATGTAGGGACAAGGCATGCCTTGTCCCTACAGCACCTAACCCTTAAAATTCCAACATAAAAATCGTCCCGACCTCTTCCTCTGACCGCATCGAAATATGCCCCTTATGCATTTGCATGATTTGCCTGCACAAACTCAACCCTATCCCCGAACCCTCAGTTTTCGTCGTAAAAAAAGGAACAAAAATCTTTTCCTGAACTTTTTCAGGAATTCCCGGGCCATTATCTGAAACATAAATCTGCGCTTTGGTAATGGCTGTTTTGCGAATACCCATTTTCAGTCTGGGGTTTGGCCGGCCCTTTAATGCATCAAGAGCGTTTTTAATTAAATTTATCATTACCTGCTCCAATAACTCTGGATCGGCCTGAATGATAATGGGCATGGGAGGCAAATCCATTTCATACTTGATTTGATGTTTTGATAGCTCTGCCTTAAAAAGCGTCAGGGTTCGATCCAATAATTGACTTGTATCAACTTCAAGAAATCTCGGCGGAGGAATTTGCATCAGGTTGCGATAGGCCTGCGTAAAATGTAAAAGCCCTTTGCTGCGCTTTTCAATGGCCTTTAAGCCCTCCCGGGCATCCTCCAAGGTTTCTTCCCGGTCAAAAGCTTCTTCTTCCCGAAGCATTTCCCGAATGGTGCCGGTAAGCGAAACAACCGGCGTGACAGAATTCATAATTTCATGGGTGAGAATTCTGATCAGTTTTTGCCAGGCCTGTTCTTCCTGAGTCTCCAGTTCGCTGCGAATATTCTGGACCGAAATCAATTTGTGCGGAACGTCCTGTAGCTTAAACTCGGTGGCTGCAACTGAAAGCGTCAACTGATCATTCCCTATTTCCAGTTTCAGTAATTTTTTTTCTCCCGCTTTGATTTCATTGATTGTTTGGACAAATGATGGACTGGTTTGCTTTAAGCTATTCAAATGTTGAACATAAGGCTTGTGAAGATAATGCTGAAGGGCTTCATTCATTAAAAGTACTTTACCATTTTCGTCTACACAGAGAAGCCCGACGTTTACATGCTCGACAATGGTTTGCAGGTATTGAAACTGGACTTCCTTTTCAGCTCTTATGCGCTGAAACTGACGGGTAATCTCATTGAGCTCTCCATACAAATTGCGGAAAGTTTTCCCTTTGCTGGTTTCTGTAAATGTTGTGGAAAAATCATCATGTTGAATAGCCATCAGAAATCCGGTAAGATCCCGATTCGTTTTATCCATATACCGAATAAAATCTATCAAAATTCCCAAAATAACCAGCGTAGTGATAAAGGTAACCACATAATATTGGGTATTAAGCACCATATAAGCCAATCCGAAGGCAGAACCAACCAGTATCAGGGTCCTGATAATAAGATTGATGCGGAAGTTTTTTGGATTCATACCGATAAATTAATGATTATCACGAATGATTTTTTATAGGTCTACATCGCAAATAGCGATAGCGGAATATCGTTAATCCTTGTTCGG
>JAGQVA010001371.1 GCA_020438265.1 Bacteroidota bacterium | reverse complement strand
GCAGGTAAATGGCTGATAGAAATCGTCTCATTTCCCTGATTAAATAACCCGGAAGACGATTTTTTCCATACTTCACGGCCCAGGCCGTCAATCAATATCAAAGCAGGATTAATCAATCGCTGGCTTTTCCACTCAAGGGTAATAGCTTCAGAAGCTGGGTTGGGAAAGGCAGAAAAAGATACATCCGTAAGCCCTTTATCGATGGAAGAAGAAGTAGTATAAGTAATGGAGAGTTTCGGATGTTGCCCGATTTCTTCGCTGTCTTTGGAATAGAATTTTTTAGCGGTACCGGATACATCTTCTTTTCCAATTAATATCCACCCAAAATTTGAATCAGGGTTAGCCAGCCAGAAGTTCACATCCGCGACCAGGCCAGTACCTGACCAGACATAGCCAGTCTGAGCTGATCCCACCACTGTAACAGCACTTGCTGCTGATACAAAATCACCTCCGGCAGCATCCCACTGAGCTGTATCATAAAAAGTGTAAAGCCAGGTAGCATCATCTGTTGTAGCAGCTGTTCCCTGTGATCCCCCCATAGGAGCCACAGAAGTTCCTTCACCCCAGTCTTTGAGTAAACGATGCAAGCTCAAAGAGGCATCAGCACCAGTTCCAGAGGCGTTTTCCAGATTCAGAATTAAAGCAATACTGTCAATCATCGCATCAACCGGCAGAGAATCCGAAACAGCAAAATGAATGACGGCACGTCGGGTACCTTCCGCAGCCTGCCCTGTACGACCAGAATGGAAAAATGCGCCCATTCCATTACTAAGGGAACCATCGCTCTTCTCTATAAGGGTATTATCCTTGTCTGGAGTAATCTTGACCTCCGTCTGAGAAAAACCCTGATTCATCGAAACAAATCCCAGAAATGAGAAAATGACGAGAAACGAAAAACGAAATTGTAATTTGTACTTTTTCATAAAAAAAATTGCATTGAGGTTAATAACCGTTTTGGCACGGTATTTTTGGTAATAAATGGTAAAATCTTAAGGCTTGGGTCAGGTGGGGCAATATTGTAAAAAATACATTAAATTTCCCTTCTTTTTTAATCACAGGCTGATAAGCACATGCTAAACAGGGCTTTACATTTTTTCCTTGCCAGCAAACCCATCGTCATTTCCGTTTTGGTACTGATCGTGCTGGGAGGATTGATTACGACTCCTTTTAGTCAATCCAGCAAAAAAGGCCTTTTAAGCGCATTTCCCGACGCTTCCGTTTCTGTTGATGCGCTCCCTAATATTGGGGAAAATCAACAAATCGTTTTTACCCAATGGCCCGGGCGTTCTCCCAAAGATATTGAAGATCAGATTACTTACCCTTTGACGACTGCACTAATGGGAATCCCCGGTGTGAAATCGGTTCGCAGTAACTCTGTCTTTGGGTTTTCAAGTATCTACATCATTTTTAATGACAATATTGAATTCTTCTGGAGCCGCTCGCGGATTCTGGAAAAATTAAATTCGCTCTCTCCGGGAACGCTGCCGGAAGGGGTTCAACCTACCCTCGGGCCAGATGCTACGGCTTTAGGACAGGTATTTTGGTATACGCTGGAAGGGCGTGATGAAGAAGGCAATCCCACCGG
>JAGQVA010001370.1 GCA_020438265.1 Bacteroidota bacterium | reverse complement strand
CATTTACAGGGAGGTCTGGAACATTCTACGGTTATGAAGGACTTGGCAGCATCTATTGGCACATGGTTTCCAAATTGCTTCTGGCTGTATGTGATACCTATTACAGGGCCGTCAAAGAAGGGGCGGATGAGGAATCATTGGGGCGTCTGGTAGAGCATTATTACGATATCAGAGCTGGAATTGGCCACAATAAAAGCCCCGATTTGTATGGAGCTTTCCCTACTGATCCCTATTCCCACACACCGGGAAATGCCGGAGCACAACAACCCGGAATGACAGGGCAGGTGAAGGAAGATATTCTTTCCCGAATGGGGGAATTGGGAGTTGTGGTGGAGGAAGGAAAAATTCATTTTAACCCTGTTTTATTGCGGAAAAGTGAGTTTTTGACCGAACCTGGCATGTTTTCCTATTATACTATGTCCGGAGAAGCACAGGAAATAGAAATCCCTGCGGAATCATTGGCTTTCACTTATGGGCAGGTACCGGTGATTTATCATTTGTCTGAAAAGGCCCGGATAAAGGTAGTTTTGGAGAATGACAAAACGGAGGAAACAGAAGGCCTGGTTCTTTCTGCGGAAAACAGTAAAGCCATATTTCAGCGCTCAGGTAAGATCCTGCGAATTGAAGTCTTTCTTACTCCAAGGATTTCATAATAGTTTGAGTTTTGGTTACACCGCATGAATTAGTAAGCTACAAGTAGTTGCGGTAAATTGGGTCATCTCATATTTTGGGATGACTTATTTTATTTGCTCCAATTTCTCTACCATAGCTTTTAGATACACTTAAATATTCCCCACAGATTGCACGGATTTCACAGATCTAAATGCTGATGGGATTAATCTGTGGAATCAGTGTTATCTGTGGGAGATTCTAAAAAAAAAATGTATGATAGTGATACTTCAATTGGGGTTCGTAGGATAAAAATAAAACAAATATTTCCCTACCTTAGTCCAATTATTCATTCTAACTCTACCCCATGCGAATTACCCTGCTTCTACTCATGAGTTTCCTGACACAGGCCATCTTTGGTCAAAATCTGATTAACATCGAAAGTGCCGACTATGCGATTGTCATGCAAACCGACGATGTCAAACGGCTGAGGCATGTATACTTCGGCCCTAAACTGAACAATAAGGAAGATTATCGTTCCATTGCCGGTCAGCTTCGTTATAACGGCACCAATGAGGATGTTTTCAACCATGCCTATACACCCAGTGGGACATGGAATGTCGCAGAACCCGCTCTGCAAATTATCCACGCTGATGGGAATCCCTCCACGGAACTGGATTTTGTGAGTCATGAGACTACTTCGACTGAACCAAATGTAGCTTTGACTACCATAAACCTTAAAGATCCCAGGTATCAAACTGAGGTAAAACTGTATTATCAGGTTTATCAGGCTGAAAATGTCTTCGTTCAGTGGACGGAAATCAAAAACGGGGAAAAAGGAAAGATCAAACTGGAAAAATACGCTTCAGCGAATATGTATTTCCGCAATGAAGAATTTTTCCTTGCCCAATATCACGGCTCATGGGCACAGGAAATGCAGCCTCAGACACATCAATTAACCGCTGGAATCAAAGTCCT
>JAGQVA010001369.1 GCA_020438265.1 Bacteroidota bacterium | reverse complement strand
TAAGTGGAATCTTGGAGGGGTTGCCGGTCCTTTAATGCAGCTTACTGGCTTGAAGCGCCTCAATCAATTATACGGAAATGTTCAGCAGCATCAGGGAAAAGATTTTCTGGATGCGTTCATCCGGCAGTTGGAGGTTGAAATTGAATTTTCCGGGAAAGGTCTGGAGAAAATCCCTTCTCAGGCTCCTTTTATTACCATTTCCAATCACCCGTTTGGATTGCTGGACGGAATCGTATTGCTCCGGTTATTTACAGAAAAAAGGCCTGATTTTAAAACCATGGCCAATTATCTACTTCGTCATGTAGAGCCTGTCAGGGAGATGTTTATCGATCATGAGTTGTTTGAAAAACCAGCTCATGCTATAAACATAAAGGGCCTAAGGGCAGCCATCAAACATTTGGAAGCAGGACATCCTCTGGGAATATTTCCCGCAGGAGAAGTCTCTACTTTTCAACCACAAACCCGCAGGGTAACTGATAAAGTATGGAATAAATCTGCGATTAAACTCATCCGAAAAGCAAGAGTTCCGGTAATTCCTGTATACTTTGAAGGTTCTACCAGCTTGTGGTTTCACCTGATGGGAATTGTACATCCCTCTCTTCGAACAGAGGTATTCAAGAAGAAAAAAAGCAAGTTGAAGGTAATTGTCGGTTCTCCTATATCAGTCAAAGAAATGGATTCAATCGAAGGAATTGATCGTTTGGGGCGTTATTTGAGAGCAAGAACTTATCTTTTGAGTAAC
The DNA here is from genome assembly GCA_020438265.1 of Bacteroidota bacterium. Classification (GTDB taxonomy): domain Bacteria; phylum Bacteroidota; class Bacteroidia; order J057; family J057; genus JAGQVA01. The sequence continues at coordinate 845 of JAGQVA010001369.1, read as the reverse complement.
CCGATTAAAGTAAAACCCTTTTTTCAGCCTGGATTCAGTTTGCCCAAAGTTCAGCAACCGATTGCTGATCCCATACCAGCCCACCTGATCAAAGCTGAAATTGAAGCATTACCCCCGGATTGTCTGATTTGCCAACAACAACATTTTCAGGTTTATCTCGCCTCTGCGGCTCAAATTCCCAATGGATTGCAGGAATTGGGACGTTTGAGAGAAGAGATGTTTAGAGAGGTAGGAGAAGGAACCGGTTTTTCGATAGATACCGATGAATATGACCTGTATTATCGCCATCTTTTTCTTTGGGATACGGAAAAAGAACAAATTGCCGGAGCATATCGAATGGGCCTGGGAAGGGAGATTATGGATATGTATGGGAAAAAAGGATTTTATCTAAGCAGCCTGTTTAAAATTCAAAAACCCTTTCAGCCCTGGCTGGAAAAGGGAGTAGAATTAGGGCGGTCTTTTGTTAAAAATGAATATCAACGCCAGCGGTTGCCTTTATATCTTTTGTGGAAAGGAATTCACACCTGGCTGGAACAAAACCCTCATTATCAGTATCTTTTGGGGCCCGTTAGCATCAGTAATTCTTATACCCAACTTTCGCGAGATCTGATTGTAGCTTTAATCAAAACTTATTATTATGATGAAGAACTGGCTACATTCATAAGCCCAAAGAAACAATTTCGTCCCAAAATTAAAAAAGTAGAAGTCAGTAGTCTTGTCGAAGGAATTTCGGGAGATTTATCCATTGCAGACAGGATTCTCGCGGAAATAGAACCCCAGCATTTGCGCCTGCCGGTTCTGCTGAAAAAATACATCAAACAAAACGCAAGGATTATTGGATTTAA
>JAGQVA010000135.1 GCA_020438265.1 Bacteroidota bacterium | reverse complement strand
TTTTTTTGAGTTTGGCGTCTCTAAAATGCATGGAACTTTTTTATTATCCAATTGGACAGGCTACCTTCCAGGTTTTCGAAAACCTGGAAGGTCTGATTTCACGAAAACCTGGAAGGTCTATATCCTACAAAGCTTCACTTTCTTCAAGTGAATAACGGGTAAATGACTCCAGTCCTTCCACAAAATAATTGAAAGAATCTTCATCAAAATACTCTTGCATGGTAACTGCAGTTTCCCGCAGGAATTTACTGTATTCCTCAAAGATGTTTTGCCCCTTTTTCGTAGTATCTAAAAATACCACCCGGCGATCTTCTTTTGAATTGACCCTTTTCAGAATGCGCTGTTTTTCTGCTTTATCAATGATACTGGTTAGCGTACTTAATTTGATGTGAAATGCTTCAGAAATGGCTTTCATTTTTTGTGATCCATTCAGGATCACATATTTGATGAGTTCCATTTCCAGTGCCGAGATTTTATATTTTTGTTTTATCAGATCCCGGTGTTTTCGGAAAGCATAGTTAAGCTCTATCAGAATGTTTTCCAATCTTATAACATCTGATTGATCTGACTGAGAGGAAGAGGGAGCAGAGGTTGGAATAGAAGAGTTTGTTATACTCATATATAGAATAATAGCAACAATATTCAATTAAAAAATATCTTTAAACCAGTACATCAGGGCCCAAAAGCCATGAATAGCACCAGATTAAAGGAAAAATTTGGTAAAGGTAGTTTAGGAGAAATTATTGTCTTACAGGACCGGATACCAGTTCGGACATTTTCTCAAGCCCCTGAACGAAAGCCACAAAACGGTCGTCGTTCATTGATTTGCGCATCATTTGTGATACAACCTGAATGTGCTGGTTGTAGTCCCGATACAATTTTTGTCCTTTTTTGGTAACGTCCAGAAATACCACCCGGCGATCTTCGTGAGAGTTAACCCGTTTTACCAGTTTTTGTCTTTCAATTTTATCAATAATACTGGTAAGCGTGCTTAACTTGGTGTTGAAATGCTCTCCGATCTCTTTCATTTTCTTTTTACCATCCGTAGCAATATACTGGATGATTTCCATTTCCAGAGCGGAAACTTTGTGTTTTACTTTAATGTACTCACGATGTTTTCGGTAAACATCACTGAGGTTAAATAGGCTTTTTTCCAACCGATCTACTGCAAGGGAATGGTTGGCAATTTCAGTAGTTTTCATACGCCTGATTTTAGATGATTAGGGAATCAATTATTCTTCGGAAGTAGATTGCTAATATAATATACGAATGTCAAAATATCAAATATGTGTTCTGACTTTATTACACTCTTTCAATTATCCTGAAATCGAAAATAACTTGTATAAAATTGATTGTTCAATCTTTAAAGAGATTTCTTTTGAGGAGAGGTTAATTTTATATTAAATAATTGTTCAATGTTGGCAAAGAATGTTGTTGCGGGTGTAAATATAAGAATATCAGTTAGTTATGATTAGTGCTTTTCCTGATTTTTATTAGAATAGCAGAATGATTGCCTACTCGTTTTTTTAGGGAGGATAAAAAGAAGGAGACGTAAAAATATTTAGGTTTAAAACTAATTTCGGCGCGAACCTATTTTGTTCCCTTTTTTGTCAATTTTAAACGATACTTTTCCTTCCTTGATAATAGCCCATCCATTTTGGAATCTTCCTGGAGCGGAGAACAGAAAATTGATCTGAACTTTTCCATTAGTGTCTATATATCCCCAGCGGCTTCCTTGTTTTACAGCAGCTAATCCATCCGAAAAATCCAGGGCTCCTTCAAAATCAAAACCAATGATCTCTTTTCCTGTCCTGTCAATAAAACCCCACTTACCATCTTTGCTCACCCGGGCGAGGTTTTCACTAAAATTAATCTGATTATCGAACTTCGGCATAACGATGATCTTACCGTCCTGGTCTCTTAATCCCCATTTACCATTTTCTTCAAAAACCTGCAAATTCGTCTCCTGATCTGTATAGGTTTTTAGTTTTGTATTTTTTGAATAGGTGCGCATCTCAGGAGTAGGACAAGTTAATTCTCCAAAAGAAATACAATTTCCAGCCCGGTCAATATAATAGGTCTGTTTGTTCTCTTCTACCTGAGCCAGAATTTTGTCTTCTCTCTTGATGAAATAATCAACATGATCATAACTATAAGGAATAACCACCTTACCATAAGTATCAATAAATCCCCATATTCCGTCAGCATTTTTCACGCCAGCACGTTCATAGCTGAAATCATACGCTTCAGTATACTGAAATGGAATGATAACCACGTACTGTTCTTCGGGATTTCGGAGTCCGGCTTCTACTTTGCTGCTTTGGGTTTGCTGAACATAAGGATTCATTTGTTTGACTTGTGCCACAAATCCAAATTTCCCTCCCTGCTGGGCTCTGATCAGACCATTGGAAAGATCTCCTACTATTTCATAAGGTAAATTACTCTGGTTGGGAAGATTGCGTTTCTCCTGGAAATCTTCAATATCTCCTGTAAACTCAACTGCTTTTTGGTCGCCAAAAGGAGAAATATAATCCAACTCGTAAGATTTTCCTTCTACAGAAACTACAGAGATTTTATTATCTCTGCCAAACTGCCCGATAATTTTGCTGTATATGAATCCTCCATATCTGCCCGCAGATCCGTTTCTGTCAATTAATCCGTAACGGAGTTCTTTTTGCTCTCTTACCGATACAATGGCATACCCTCTTTCAAAGTCTTCAGCAGTCTCATAAACAGGTTTTATGATTTCTTCTCCTGTTTCTACATCGATGTATCCAAACAGACCATTGCGAGGAGAGCGAACATATTGCAGTCCTTCTGCCGGATTTCCTATATCAACATAAACAACCTCATTCCGGGAGTTAATAAGCTGGAATTGAGAAGATGTTTTTCTTACTCTTGCTTTTACTTTAGCTAAACCATTCTTAAAAGGGTAGGCCTCTAGATATTGAAATGGAATAACCAGGCTACGACTACTATCAATATAGCCCCAAAGTTCATCATTTTTTACAGCAGCTAATCCATCACTATAGGGAAGAATTTGTTCGTACTTGAACAATTCGCAATAACCTGCATCAATCATCTGAGTGATCAGGCAGAGATCATCGGCATATTTTTCCAATCCTTCATAATCAGAAAAGAACTGGAAAAAGAAGGGGAGTAATTCTGGAAGACTGTCAAAATAATTATTTTTCCGGGACATAATATATTTGAGGTCTTCTATACCCAGGCGGAAAGAAATTGTATCGAGACTTTCGGAGGAAGTCTGTGCCTGATATAAATAGGACAATCCTCTGCCATAATACGCATCGAGATTCTGCCCATCTTGTTTGATCAATTTACCAAAATCAGAGATTGCATCGGCAAATAGCTCCCGTTCGTAATTGATTACGCTTCGGTTGAATTGTCCGTATTTTCTGATCAGATTACTTTCAAACGTAAGGGGATCAAAATTATATGTCATAATTCCAATATCCTCAACAACTAGTAACAGGTAATTCCCATCCCCGGAAAGGCTGACAAAAGCGGGCTGATCGTCATAAGTCTGGAATTCAGAAACATCTATTTTGACCATAGGACGTTCGTAACGGAAACTATAAAAACCAATGGTTTTACTGGAATGATCACTTTTTTCTCCTAAAGTCATCAGAATACTACCGTCGGCAGAAAATGACACATGACTCAGGGTTTCTCCAAGGATATGTTTTTCAAACTGTTTGGTTCCATTCAGGTCCCATAAAGCGATTTTTCCATTAGCTGAAGCTGTCATGATACTTCTGCTATCGGGAGAAAAAGCTACAGAAATCACAGGAAAACCGTGATTAAGCAAATATCCTTCTAACTGTCCGGTGCTACTGTTCCAGATGCCAGCAGTAGAATCCGCTGAGGCTGTTGCAACAAAACGATTATCCGGAGAAAAGGCCACGTCCAGGATGGGCCCGGAGTGGATGTGCTCCAGGTAATGAATCGGTCTTTTCGACTCTCCCCGCTCACGATTCCAGATGATCGCCAGGTTATCCTCTGCCCCCGTAATGACATACTTGCCATTAGGAGAAAACCTGATGGAATTGATGGGATAGTTATGCGCCTCAAAACGGGCAGTTTTTTGGCCAGTCTGGACTTCGTGAATCTGCCCATTATTTCCTACTGCAGAGAGAATATATTTTCCATCCTTTGACCAGTTCATCGCCCGGGGAACCCCACCGAGAGGAATAGAAGAAAGAAGTTTCAGACTGTCTCTTGAGTATATTTTGGCGGAGCTACCTTCGCTTACCAGAATCATTTGCCCATCGTAAGAAATATTTCCGGTGCTGCCTACTGGCAAATTGATTACAGTATCCCGTCTTCGTTTTGTTTCAGAGGTGAAAAGAGGCCTTAGATTGACTGATCTGACAAAATCCTTATAGGTGTCCAGTAAGATAGAATCCACTTTTGCCAATCGCGTGAGGTGATAATTGGCCAATCCTCTTTGATAATAATAATCCGGCTCAAACCGGTTGAGTTGAATTGCTTCAGTATATCTGTTGTATGCAGGTCCAAAGTCTCCTTGCCAATAGCTATAATTACCCAGATATGCAAAATATAGGGCACTGTCGGTTGCTTCGTCCAGCTTGTAATATACCCCATCAATTTCCACGAAATTATCTGGCTTTTTGATCAGCTGCTTCAGATCCTGTATAGATTGGAAATGGCCTTTTCGGGCAAAATCAATAGCGGGTTGTAATAACAAGAGAATAATCGGTAGCAACACTGTCCATCTCACCCATGAACGGAGTCCAAGTACGGGCATACCCTTTTTGTAAATAACTTCTTTCCAGCTTTCAGGCACGGGGATGGTCATTCGTTGATCGTCCTGGCTTTTGAGATATTTCAGAACCGTTACATCATTGATCTCCTCGCGGTCCATCATATCCTCGATTTTCTCGCCGACCTGTATCTTCTGCACCCAGGATAATGGCTGCAATTGCCAGTTTTGGATGGTTAATTGTCGTTCGCGTTTCTCTGCTGCGTAGGAATCCGGTGGCGGTTCATTGGCTTCCAGGATTCTGTGAATTTCTTCTCTTACTTTTCTTGTGATTTCAGGAGATAATTCATCTACCAGCTTTTCCCGGATTTCCTCTGGAATAATGCCTGTCCGGAACCAGGGGATGCGAATAATCTTTAAGAGATTAGGCTCATTGACCAATGAAACCGAAGCAAAAGAATACTGGCGAAGTACTTCTCCTAAATGTAAAGTCATATCCCAGTGTAACTCGGGATATACAGCACAGGCAGCCACCCATTGATAAACATCTGGTCCCAGATATACTTTTAACTCTTCAAGGTCAAAATCATAATCATCGTCAAAATCTGGAAGAGGAGGATGATAAGGACCACTTTTTACTCATGTTTCAATTCGTTGTTTTTATCCAGAGTGTAAATAATACAGTAAAGTAGAAAGTGATTTTGTTGTTGATGGCAGTTGATAAAAATTCTTGGCAAGATTTACCTCCTGAAGGCCCCATTCAGATGGAGGAATTGGAGTCAGTACAGCCCGGTCTTTCCACTCCAAAAACTCAAAAGCATCATAATTTAAGTCTCCATATACGGGGTCAAGCAAATGTTCTCCATCTCCCAGAATAATCAACCGGTGATTGGGGTGTCTTACCTTGAGTTCTTTCAGATAAATAGGTCTCTCAGTCAGATCTTTCCAGTACATTCTGAAGTCTGACTGATAATAATAGACATCAATAAAAATATCCTGGGAACCCAGTTGTTCGGCTAATAATTCGTAAAGCCTGGCCTGATGATCCTTAAAATTACTCCTCTCAATCAGTACCAGATATTCCGAAGGACGTGTTCCAAAAGAATATTCAAAAGAGGGGAATCCGCCTGAATTGAGTGTAGATTCAATGGTCCGAGCCATGTCCAGTGCCAGAATCTCGCTAAACTGTCTTTGCCTTAAATGAGTGGCAACCTTATGAAAAACCTCGTCAGGGTAGATTTCAGCCTGATGTGGAAATTGTAGTGGCCAGTTGTAAGGACCATTTTTACTTGTCTCTCTGCTTAGTGCCAGCTGCTTTTTATTTCGCTTATACAATTCATAAAAAATCAGTAAGAAAAGTAAAAGCAAAGCAATCGACAGGCGAATGAGTGGCCATAGAGGAGCCAGACGAGAAGTTCTCAGAGAATCAATGCTAATATGAACCGGAGGCTGTGGAGACAGATTCAGAAGCTCACTGGCCTTTCGCGGGTCTTTCAAACGGATCACCTTGCAATAGGTATCCTTACAATCGGATTCGGTGGTAATTGTGAGGCAAACTTTATACTCCCGGTATGTCTGATAGGTAAATACAGGATTTATCCCTTTGGTAGTCGTTTGATCATCATCCCCAAAACTCCAGTGCCAATCGACGATGGGATCGTTCGCAGCAGCTTTAGAGGTATCATTAAACATGACCATCCGATCATTTTCGGCGGTAATAATTGCTTCAAAGCTGGCAAAGCAGGTTTGAGGCGTACGCAGATTGACCAGTTGGCGTGTATTGATTTCGCAACCATAAGCATTAATTGCTGTGAGCGATACTTCATAAATTCCCGTATCGGGGAAAAATACTTTTGGGGAGATAGAGTCCGCCAGGACATATCCATTGCCAAAATCCCAGAGCCGGTAAATGTCTGAACCAATGGTAGCCGTATCCTCAAACTGTACCATGATTCTTCCATCCTCCAGAAACTCTTCTTTATAGCTGAAATTCACATTTTTGAGGTCATCGCAAATTTGTGGCTGGCCTAGTAAATTTCTTTTCGCATAAGAAAAAAGATGATAAAAATAGCGTCCGTCGTCTTCCAGATGATATTTTTCAAAGTACGTGTGGGTAACTCCCTCCTTAAATATATCACGTAGAAAAATCGAGGCTCCAAAGACAAAACAGGTAATGAGAACCGAAATTACGACAGAACCGCCCATAAACCACCAGCGATTTACCTTCAGTCCTTTGCTCAGAGGCCGTTTTTTCTTTTTCTTCTTTGGAATAGGATCCGGTTCCTTGATTTGCCCCAATGCTTTCCTTTCGACCTCTTCCACCAATCTGCAATAATTGTCGAAAAGACGATAGAATTTTATTTGTTCGCGCTCATTTTTGACAAATAAAGGAGCGAGCAGATATTTCAGCGTTTCAAGTGAAGTATCAGGATCTAATTCATTGACCAGGGTTTGAACGTGGATATACGTATGTACTCCTACCGGAAATCCATTTTCACGGAGTTTATCGATAAACGCCTCAAAAGGAAAAAATGAATTATGTTGGGTAGAAGACAAAGCTGATATTATTGTAAAAAGTGGTTAAATAAGTATTCCAACGCTCCTAGTCTCTTTTCAACTTCTCGAGATCCTCTTTGTTTTTGGCCAGAATAGAATAACTCATCGCGAGTTTTTTTATCTCTCCTTCCACATCCGTATTAATATCAATATTATGGCGGTCGAGAATGTGAATCCAGGAAAGGAGTTCTGCTGTAGCCGGAGGTTTACGCAATCCTTTTGTTTTGCGGATATCGATAAAATGCGAAATAGCATCTGAGAGCATTCGATCGCGAAATGTATCGCTGAGATTAAGGCGGTTTCTGATAATTTGTTCCAGGGTTTCTTTATCAGGAAAGGGAATATGATAATAAACAACCCTTCTCAGGAAAGCATCCGGCAGGTTTTTTTCGGAATTACTTGTCAGGATCAGAATGGGCCTGTTGGGTTTATTGGCCTCAAATTTTTCCCCTGTTTCCTTTACCGTAAATTCCATATTCTCCAGTTCATTCAGAATATCATTCGGAAGGTCGCGAGGTGCTTTATCAATCTCATCAATCAAAACGATAGAGCGACTTTCTTTGGATTTGATGATCGCTTTACCCATCGCTTCATAGGTGATATAATCCTTGATATTAATTTCATTCTTATCTTTCAGCTGTGCATCATGGAAATGCCCAAGAGAATCATAGCGATAAAAAAGATCCCTGGCAGAGGAGGTGGTTTTGGTATGAAAAACCAACGGATCACCCATATTTAATTCATAAGCAATACTGTATGCAAGACGGGTTTTTCCTGTCCCCGGCTCTCCGGTAAGGAGAAGTGGCTGGCCCAGGGCAATGGCTACGTTTACCGCATCTCTAAGGGGAGGAGCCGCAACATAACCCTTGGGGGCATCCATTCGGGTGAGTTTTTCATAAGAGGGAAGGGAAATATTTCTTTCCTGGATTGTGCTCCCGTCTCCTTTATAAACTTGAAATTGAGGGTTATCTGCCATGATATATATATTATTCAGTTTCTTTATTCAAAGTTACATTTGTTGAAGCGCGTATTTTTCCCTCAGGGATTTAATCGCTTGCTTTAAGAATGTTTCTATTTTAGACATTACCAGACTGGCGGAACTATCCTGAAAAATCTGCTCTGGCAGATCCTGGAAGTCATCAATCTCTGCCAGATTCGTTTCAATCAACCAATCTTCCACGTGGGTTTTTCGGACTTCTTCCAATTCAGACAACAAGATACAATTATCCTGATGCAGGGAAGCAATTTTCTTGAGCTCAGAGATAATATTGCCGCGATAATATTTGGATGAAAATAATTTGGTTACAAAATTCCCTTCCTTCACATCCCCGGAATATAAAACATTGATAAAAATAACAAATTGAGGTGCTTCCGGATTTTCATTCTGAATATTCCAGAAATTACCTATGTACCAACGGATCAATTCTGAGGTCGATTTATTCCAGTACTCAGCAGGTATATTGTGCTGGAGAATAATAGCATCCTGCCCGGAAACTGCCGTATGATTCATAATTTCGGCCGCTGAAAGGGCATCTACGGGTTTCCCATCCCAGTTTAACCCCTCAAAGTGTTCGATAATCCTCACCTTTAACAAGGTTTCCAGATCTCCCTTAAAAGGCCAGTTTTTGATTTCTATAGGCCGTATATATGTTTTTTTCCCACCAATGTATTCATAACTAAAGCGGGTAATCAAACTTTCGTGTTTTTCGTCCCGGTTACCATGAATAATATAAATTTTGGGTACTGACATGCGGGCACTGATATGGCTGCTGACAAACTCGTCATTCTGTCGGTATCGGTTACACAACACATGCGCGTATTTCCCGATTTTTATATCATCGATCTGAATGGGTTGTGCACCGGAAGGTTCCAGTCTCCACTCAGAAGGAGGATCGGGGTAAATATTCCAGGGATATTCCTTGGGTTCGGTTTCTCCATCAACAAAATAGAGAGACCTGAAATTATTGGCGCCGGTGAGGGTAATAATTTCAGCGTTTGCATCTGTAAAAGCTTTTTGAAGAGAGGCATACCCTCCTAAGCCTTTGTAAAAACGTATGGCAAAACGCTGGGCAATTTCATCATTAATAACATCTGAAGTAGCAATGACAGTGGGAATTCCTGCAGCTCTGATATCCATTGCCTGGGATCTGGTGGAACACCCATTGAGGAATACCAGTTCGAGATTGGCCTGGTTGGAAAGAAATTTACTTAAACCTTCTGAAGAAGCTTCTAAAACCTGTTTATTTTCAGATTCTAATAAAAGTGTATAACTATCAGCATGCCCTCCGTAGTGAAAAACCCTGATTCTTCCACTGTATTCAAGATACAGAAAAACATCAATAATATCTGCTAAAGT
>JAGQVA010001368.1 GCA_020438265.1 Bacteroidota bacterium | reverse complement strand
CACAACCAGGATTTCCGGAGAATGTCCTTGCAATAGTGGGTTTTCCCACTGATCGGGTAATTTCTTTATTGCCTGAAAGCGGGAAAGAGGACCAATAAAGCGCAGTTTGGATATTTCCTCTGAAATGTGAGACAAATTGCCAGATAAATTAGGTTCTCCCTCAAAATCCGGAACCCAAATTTCCGAAAAGGGTTTCAACCATTGCATTTGCATCCGATGAACAGTTTTTCTCAGCCACGCCATTCCACCGGGAAGGGCCGGAGACAATTGATGACTGATAAATACCGAAGGGACTTTTTCTGACCAGACTCCATAACGGTTATCAGAGATAATGCCATTCAGTTGGTACTTGTTTACCCATTGATCTGTCATTCTTTTTTCTTTCCGAATCACGCTTATCAGTCGGGGAATTTGCCTTCCTATCGTAAAAATCTGCTGCCTGCCGGAAGAATACTGAACATCATAACCGGGAAGTTCCAGGACTTCCAAATGCGGATAGTGATTTTGAAGCAAGATTCGCGATCTGCCCGCACCAGCCATGAAAACCTCTGCTTTTTGAGAAAGCAAACTATCAATAATGGGAATACAACGGGTTGCATGCCCCAGTCCCCAGTCCAGAGGAGCTACAAGTATCCTTTTCCCCTGAATAGTCTGCTGATCACTCATTGATCTGATCCAGAGATTTGCGGCGAGGTTCGATCATTTTTTGAAAAGCGGTAGGGGAGAGTCCTGTAACTTTTTTAAACTGCCCGGATAAATGCGCCACACTGCTATAACCCAGTTCAAAAGCAATTTCACTCAAACTTTGTTCACCATATAATAACAACTCTTTCACCCGTTCAATCTTCTGGAGAATAATATACTTCTCAATCGTAATTCCCTCCATAGCTGAAAACAAACGGCTAAGATTGGTATAATTTTTCTCCATTCTTTCCGCCAGAAAATCTGAGAAATTGAGATAATCCGGTTTTTCTTTATGATGATGAATATGCTCTATCACCAGGGTTTTCACCTCTTCAATGGTTTTTACCTGCTCATCATCAATGAGCTCAAACCCGCTTGCTTCCAGCTTTTCCCGAATTTGGGATAACTGGTTTTCATCAACGGGTTTTCCCAGAATTACCTCTCCCAGTTTGATCGATCGGATTTCGTGTCCCATTGCCTCAAGGTCTTCTTTCACTACCCTGATGCAACGATTACAGACCATATTTTTAATTGACAGGTTTTTCATTTTTTGCTGAATTTAATTCCTCCTTCACAATTCCACAAGTAAGCATTTCCTCTCCAAAGTATGGATTGAGAATATTTTTTGTATAACTCAACCAATCGGCACCTTTATCATCCATCGCCATCGGACAATGCTGGACATATAAAGTTTGCTCGCCAGCAATTCCAAATGCGGAAACCGCATTAATCAAGCCTGTAGATAGAAAAAGAAATTGCTTACGCTGCTCTTTGATATCCTGGGATGCCAGAATCTTCTCAGTATGCGCTTCCAGAATTCTCATCTGTTTCATCCAGTATATATGCGCTTCTCCCTGCAAAAGACTCATATCAATTTTCTTGAGTTGAGCAGCCATTTTTTCTGC
>JAGQVA010001367.1 GCA_020438265.1 Bacteroidota bacterium | reverse complement strand
CCGGAAATTACAGATCTGGGCAAAGAGCCTGAACATATCATTCGCATGTATGGAGCGGATTGTCTGGTTCCCGGAACGTATGCCGCCAATTGCCTGCTGGCCCGAAAACTTTCCGAGGCAGGGGTAAGGTTTGTCCAGCTTTACCATCAGGGTTGGGATCAACACGGGCAATTACCCCGCGAAATGCCTTTACAGGCTGAAGATGTGGATCGCGCTACCGCAGCTCTAATCAAAGACCTGAAACAGAGAAGTTTGCTCGACGAAACGCTGGTGATATGGGGAGGAGAATTTGGGCGGACGAATTACTGTCAGGGACGCCTTCAGAGAGACGACTATGGCCGCGATCATCACCCCCGCTGCTTCACCATCTGGATGGCTGGTGGTGGCGTCAAACCAGGTATTACTTATGGTGAGACGGATGAGTTTGGTTATAACATTGTAGAGAATCCGGTTCACGTTAATGACTTCCACGCCACAGTTATGCATTTGATGGGACTGGATCATGAAAAACTCATTTACAAACACCTGGGACGCAGGTATCGGTTGACTGATTTGGCGGGAAAGGTTATCCCTGATATTATCACCTGAACATGAAAAAATTAACTCCCTTTATTACCAATATCGTTTTTGCCATTCAGGTATTGCTGATCTTCATGCTCATATTTGAGCATAAAGTGAGTCTACCGGTTTGGGTAAGTCCTTTTGGACGCATGCACCCTTTGGTGCTCCATTTCCCTATTGCCTTATTGGTATTGGTTGGCCTGATGCAGGTTTTTCGCAAAGAATTTGAGTCAGAATCTTTCTACAAAATTCAATCATTTATTCTCCTCATTTCCGCTTTTTCGGCTTCTGTCGCTGCACTAATGGGATTCTTTTTGGCTCAGGAGGATGGATATAGTGGAGAGCTTTTATTATGGCATAAATGGACTGGTGTTGGAGTGAGCTTGTTGAGCTATATTCTCCTTCTTTATCAAAATAACAAGAGACAAATCATCTTTAATACAGGATTAGTTCTTTGCCTTATTTTATTGATTTTTGCGGGTCATTTTGGAGCAAGCCTTACGCATGGGGAAGATTTTGTTTGGGCACCGTTGAAAAAAGAATCAGGGGCATTCACAGACGAAAGCACTGTCTTCGAAGCGGCCATTATGCCGATTCTGGAAAAAAAATGTACCTCCTGCCATAATGAGCGCAAACACAAAGGCGAATTGATTATGACCAGCATAGATGATTTATTAAAAGGAGGGGAAAATGGGCCTTTATGGGTGAAAGGAGATGCGGAAAATAGCCTGCTTATCGAGCGTATTCACTTACCTATGGATGCAGAAGAACACATGCCTCCAGAAGGAAAACCACAACTTAGCCAGGCAGAGATAACGCTACTTTCTCTATGGATAGACGCAGGTGCTGATATCAAAAAAATCATTGGCGAACTTTCTCCTGAAGATTCCATTTACCACCTGATAAAACAAGGAAATCTCATAGAATCCAAAGTGCAAAAACCAGCTTATTCCTTCCAATCAGCTTCACCAGAAACCATAGAAAAGCTCAATAATCCATTCAGAACCGTCGCACCAGAATCTTATGGTTCTTC
>JAGQVA010001366.1 GCA_020438265.1 Bacteroidota bacterium | reverse complement strand
TCGTTTTTTCCATAAAAGCGAATTTCAGGTTTCAGGTCAATCAAATAAGGATTTACTTCATAACCTGAAGTATCTGCCATTTTTCGGAAATCCGAAATCATAAAACGTCTGACTCCATTATAAGCAGATCCTACCCATACTGCTCCGGAAGAGTCTTCTGCAAAAGAAGCTGCATCTGTGGTAAATTCGGGAAAATGAGAGGTAAATTCCCAGGTGATCTTGTCTGCCTGTTGCTCTAATACCCCCATTCCATCCTGAAAACCGATCATCAGGAAACCGGGATTTTTTTCGTAAGCATGAAGTTGAATTATGGGAAGCTGCATTCCTCCACTGATTGTTCCATCAGCCAACATTTTATTCAGGCTATTTGCCGCACCTGTAAAAAGCGTATCTTCATGAAGTTCCATGTCGGAAAAGGCTCCAGGGCTTCCCGGAATAAAAGAAAAAGTTGAAGTATTATACCCTGTTTGATCAAACTTCTGACGGAATATTCCCTTACGATTGCCAATATAGAAGTGATTATGAGCAAAAATCACTTCTGTGACTCCTCCATTTAATCCCTGAGATTTACCCCAGAAACTATAAGGTGAATACAACTCCACCCTTGCAATTCCTTCATCCATAGCCATCCACAGACCCTTCTTCTGATCCAGATATAAATCCCTTACTTCCTGTAAGCCCGTTGGTGTGTTGATAATCTGATCTGGTGTACCATTTTGGTTGATAATGATCACTCCTCCCCTGATCGTAGAAATAGCGATTCTTTGGTCTGGAAGTCTTAGCATATCTACGGGTTCATTGGTTCTCAGATATTTATTAACCAAAGGATCAGACTGAAAATCAGCAATCCCTTCCGATTCAGAGAATGTTTTTAATTCGCCAGAAATAGTTAGCAATAAAACCCGACCTTCCTGATCAGCAATCATATCCATCACCGGCATATTCCCAAATAAGTCCTTCTCTATGAAAAGGACCAACGAATCTCCCTCTATTTTTCTGATTCCATCTTCGATAGAGAGAAGGAAAACTTGTCCATTTATAAAATACCCCGAAAAAAATGCGACATCAGCAGGCCAGACATACATTTCGCCTTCTTTCCATCGGAATAAACGAAGAGCTGTATGAAAAAATACACCATGATCTGTTGCAATGGTTTTCGTAACAGGGGAGAAGTTTTGATGTTCCTGTGGAATAAATTCCACCAGACTTCGATAACTCATTTGCCCGGAGGGAGTCATTTCCAGATAACCCAATTCTGACTGGGCACCGACAAAAATTATCCCTGATTGATCCATAGCGAGAGAATGAACGGGGCTGGAATTAGGCATGGGAATCAATCTCCAGAACGAACCGTCAAATTCAAGCACGCCTTTGTCATTAGCAAAGTACATAAAACCTGAAGGAGCCTGGAGAGATGCATGGTTTCCAGGTGCAGCCTGATATACTTCAGGATCAAAATACTGGGTGAGTGGTGCTCCCGGTTTTGAAGACGGGTTTTCCTCTGTACTTTGGGCATAAAGGCCCACAAAGGCCAGAAAAAGGATGGATATGAGGATGGCTGATTTCATTGTTATTGAAAAAAACATTGAGGAGAG
>JAGQVA010001365.1 GCA_020438265.1 Bacteroidota bacterium | reverse complement strand
CGAATGGGAAAATGGTGTTGCGGCGAAAAAACTGGGTTTTGAGTCTGAAACAGATATGCCAAAATGGCTCCTTCAGGGAATCGAATGGCTCACTCATGCTCCCAAAGAAGAACCCGTAAGAAGCCAGGTAATCATGCCTGTGTACCGATACATGAAGAATAATGGCATCCTTGACGATGTTGATCAGACAAAAATGTCGCCCACACAAGTGGTAGAAAAACTCAGAGTCTTCGTCGACGAAGTAAGAGCCTCTCAATAAATTTTTCCTAACACGTTACTCTCCCAAAACAATGAAAAAATCGTATTTCGTTATTCTTTCCCTGGTGCTGAGTGTTTCAGCACTTTGGGGACAGGGATCAAGTGTGGTTTTGCTACACGTCAAAAAAGATCCTCAACCAAAAAATTCTACAGCTAATTATCAGGCAAAAGTAGAAAATGAAGAGCTGGACGCAGTCGAATTTGTCCCTCTTTATACCCCAACTCAAAAGTCTGAGAAACCACAAAAGACCAAACTCAAACTCTCTGCACCTTTATCGGTAAAGGATGTCAATCAAAAGACCGATATGCGCAAGAAAGCCTACCTCAAACAATTGCTTTCTGTTTCGCCAAGGGTTTCTTACGGAGTTTCTTTTGAACGAGCATATATGTCTTATCAGGTGCCTATGATTGACCAGTATCTGAAAGATGGACTAGACGCAGTTATTGATCAGTTTCCATGGATTCGGTCTGATAAAGTAACCCTGAAGCCCAGCGATCCCAACCGGGAAAGAGAAATGATCAAAAGAGGAAGAATGACCGCCGTTGCGGGACTAAACCTTCCAGTCATATTTGTTGATGTTGAAGCCGGAGCAGGCAGATTCGGGGAATCCCTGATTACTTTTAAAGATGTCATTCCACCGTGGAAATTGTTTAATTCCAACTCTGCAAGAGAAATGCTTTTGGATAAAGTTTCCGGTGCTGGATCGCAAACTGCCGTTTCGCTGAAAGCAGGACTGGAACTGGAAAGAATTCTCCCTGATCGCTGGAAGCCAGAGTTAAACTATGGCAATGTCAAGATGGGATTAGGTGGAACCTTCTACTTCCTCGCTTCTTATGATGAAAGCTATCGTGTGGGCGCTGAAATCATTGCTCCCGATACCCGCCAACAGCTTGTCAATCTTTTTGAACCTTTTTCTTTTATTCCCCAAAATGCCAAGGACGATGCGGTAGACAAAATTATCAATCATGTGGAAACCAGTCTTCCTGCCTACTTCTGGATTCCTGTCATGAGAGGAATTGGTTATTCAGGAAAAGCTTATCTCGACCTGGGCTCCCGCCTGAGAATCTCCGCCCGTTATCACCGCGAAAGAACCCGTGGCCTTCAACCCACCAATGTAGAATGGCTGCTCTCCGGCCCTGCTGTCAAACGCTCATTTTTTGCCATATCAATTGAAACCCAAATTTAAACCTGTTTACCAATGAAAAATCTTTACTTAACTCTCGTTATACTAACCCTGACCCTTACAACCTTTGCTCAGGTTACTGATCTTACTCTTCGCGCAGGCGCTGATATCTGGAAAGTAGGATTCACCGCCTCCAGCCTTCAGGTCAATTGCGG
>JAGQVA010001364.1 GCA_020438265.1 Bacteroidota bacterium | reverse complement strand
CGTCTTTGGCTCAAGGATGGACACAAGTATCTGGAAAAAGCGCAAAAAGAACTCAAAGGGGAAACCTGTAATCTGATTTGTTTTTTGCTGGATGAACAAGCATTGCCCCAACCTCCTTTTCGACATCCTTCAGCCTGGTGGGTAGCTGCCCTGACCAAAACCCCTTTGAAACAATATCAGGTGTTTGAATCATTTTCTTTTTCCCGACAACCTTTCGTTCAGTATACAGGAGATTTTTTCTGGAAAATCGAGAAGGCTGACTTTGCTTTTTCGGCCTGGGATTCTTTGGTTAAAAAAGCGATTTTTGCGAGTGAAAATCTTTCTCTTCATATTGACTTAAAGGCAGATACCGGAGAACATTCCGTTCTTTCAACTTTGTGGGGAAAAGTGCAAAAGTGGGTTGAAGGCGACGTCTTTATGCTGTATGACAATTTAAAAATTCAGGGGAATTGGTGGGAACGAGCGGGTCAGGATGGGAATCGCTTATTTTCTCTGGTACCCAACCATCCCGAAGTTTTACTGGCTTATGTGATCGATTTTGCCATGCGTTTTTCAAAAGTATATACGGAGGATCATCGAAGGATTTTGACAAGAATATTAGAGGAACTTATCTTTCATCCTCTCCCTTTAGGCAAAATGGGACATTTATTATTGGCAGGAACGATGATTAGCTCGGACAAAACAATCAAAAGACTGGCAGGTGAATATTGGTTAAATGGCACAGAGAAGGGATTGATTGATCAAAAAGAATTGGGCAATAACCTCGGGAAATTTTTCTACCCGTCTTTTGTTCCTCTTCAAAGATTTACGGATCTTATTTACGAATCATTTATGAGGATTTCCAGTATCCACGACAAGGCTTTGGGAACATTACTTACACATACATTTCTTCAGATGAATCCCGCTCCCATCAGAGGACTGAAAAAGCTTTTGGAAGTGTATCGGGAAATTATCCGCAAAAACGGTGATTATTCTTCCGCAAATCTCGACCATATATTTGGCCCATGGAAAAAACAAAAAGGCCTTCAACAAATCATCGATCAAATTTCAACAAACACATGAAAAATAATCATTCAATTTTTAGTTCTGTAATTCAAGGATTTTCTATAAAAAACATATTGTTTAAAAAGGTCACTTCTCGGAAGAGAATGGCTCCGTTAGGAGCCCAAATGTGGGTAGAAAATGAGTTAACCTTTTTTCTGGCGCGTCTCAAGACACGCTGGTTAGGGGAAGCACATGATGTTCTACCCACATTTTCGCCCCTAACGGGGCGTGGGATCTATCGATCCATTTTTAAAGGAAAAATCTATATTTGTCTTTTAATCGTTTTTCTCTCTAACATTGCTTTCTCCCAAAGTACTTATCAAATTACAAACATCCCGGGTAATTATTATGGTAAAGTGGAAACAGAGCCAGGAACGGAAGAAGAAATCTTCAAAAAAGGAACCATTAGCATTTATCATTCCTCCACACATCAAAAACTCATTTCTGTAACCGCAGATGAAATGGTGGTTGAATCGGAAAATGATAAAAACATCCCTTACCAAAGTCAGGAACTGGTTTTTTATGAGGATTTCAATTTTGATGGAATCAAGGATTTT
>JAGQVA010001363.1 GCA_020438265.1 Bacteroidota bacterium | reverse complement strand
CTGAAATTCGCTCCGGATCTTCTGCCTGAATATAGGTGTCAATCAAATGCCGCATATCTGCTTCGTAGGTTTTTAAATCTATATTCTCCCCGCTGTTTTGGCGAATTTCATCCCGAAGTTTCAGGTATTGATCCACTTCTTTTTTGATCTTTTCAGCTTCTGATGGTGAATACCCCGCCCCCTCCATTTCATCCTTTATATTGGCGTAGGCGCGTACCAAAGCAACGGTTTTTTTGTAGAGTGTCGTGCGTTTCATCTCTCTGTCCTGCAGGTCCGCTGCAATCTCGGAGTTCCCGCAGAAATAATGAATATGCGCTAATGTATCCTTTGGAGGATTAACCGGCTCAGAAAGCAAACGAATCTCTTCCAAAGCATTGTCCAAACGTTTCTTTCCCTCCTCCAGCCGATTCTTCAACAGAATGTCGATGTCTTTTTTCTCAAAATTTTCATAGTCCAGTTCGGAAGTGTAAACCGCCACCGCATTCTCCACTTTTTTAAACAGGTCTTTATAATCCACAATAAAACCGTACTGTTTGCCCTCACCATCGAGGCGATTAACCCGGCAAATGGCCTGAAACAACCCGTGATCCTGCATACTCTTGTCGAGGTAAAGATAGGTACAACTCGGGGCATCAAAACCCGTCAAAAGCTTGGAAACGACAATCAACAACTTCATATTCGCCGGCTCATCACTAAATTTTTCCTTGGCCCAGTCTTCGTACTTTTCAGTGGTTTTTGAACCCAGAATCTTCTTGTACAAATTGTACATAAACTCCTTTTTCGTCTCGGTATCGGCGCCTGTATCTTCGGTGGTAATGTCGCTGACCTGTGGGTTGTAGGAGGTCACAATGGCGCATTTATGCTTCAGTGGCGTTTCCTGAAATAATTTATAATACCTGCATGCCTGATAAATAGAACTGGCCACCAGGATTGCATTCCCTTTTTCATCTGACAACCGTGGTTTGGTTGTAAAATCAAAGACAATATCAGCCACGATTTTATTCATCCGGGAACGACTGCTCAATAATTTCTGCATTGTCCCCCATTTCTGCTTGATTAAGGACTTTTTATAATCATTGAGTCCACGGGTTTTCGTCTCAAACCATTCGTCGACCTTTTGAGGGGAGGTTAACTCCT
This sequence comes from Bacteroidota bacterium, assembly GCA_020438265.1. GTDB lineage: Bacteria > Bacteroidota > Bacteroidia > J057 > J057 > JAGQVA01. The sequence goes on along the minus strand of JAGQVA010001363.1, from coordinate 468 downwards.
GATCTATATCCCGAGCCTCATACACAAGATCCAGAATCACTCCATCAGCTACCCCTTCATTAAATTTATAGGTGTGAATATAGGTGCCAAATACTTCCTGACTGGTCTGTTTGTCTTCTTTCAGTAAGGGTGTGCCCGTAAAACCGATAAACACAGCATTGGGAAGAATCGCCTTCATCGTCCTGTGCAAACGCCCGCTTTGGGTGCGATGACATTCATCCACAAAAACGAATAACTCTCCCACAGTCTGCACAGGCTGGCTTTCCAGTTCTTTGATAAACTGACTGAAGTTGCCTGTGTCTTTTTTCCCAAATTTGTGAATCAGAGAACAGAGCAGCCGTGGCCTGGGTTGACTCAGTAATAACATCAGATCCTTTCCGCTGGTCGCGCGCTCGATGGGTTCGCCGGTGTCTTTAAATACGCCCTTAATCTGCTTGTCCAGCTCGACACGGTCGGTAACGATCGCTA
>JAGQVA010001362.1 GCA_020438265.1 Bacteroidota bacterium | reverse complement strand
CCTGAAGGCATCGTAGGAAGAGTGCCCTATAAAGGAAAGGTTGCAGAGGTGCTTTACCAATTGGAAGGAGGCCTGAGAGCCGGTATGGGTTATTGTGGAGCGAAAGATATTGAAGCCCTTCAGAGCAGTCATCTGATCCGTATTACAAACGCCGGACTACGCGAAAGCCATCCACATGATGTCCAGATTATCAAGGAAGCTCCTAATTATTCAAGGAGTTAAATCTTTTTAATTTGAAAGGTTTGTCCCTGACCACGGGCAAACCTTTCAAATATTTTTTATCCTCAATGATCCCTTTTTAATAAGAATCCGGTAAGGATGATTAAACAAGCTATTCTTCATTGAAGAAAAGCTGTATCAAAATCATTCATAACCAAACATCTTATTTATGAAATGGATCATTTTTGTATTAATTACCCTCCTTCATACCGGGCTTTTTGCTCAGCAATTTCAATGGGTCAATCAATGGAGTGGATTTTCCGAAGAAGTTGCCACGAATATAGCCGTTGATCATGCCGGCAATCAATATGTCTCAGGATATTTTGGCAATACGATCAACTTTGCGGCAGACACCTTCACCAGTCTGGGGTTTAGAGACGCAGTAGTAGCAAAGTATACCCCTTCCGGTCAGGAAGTATGGGCGCTGCAACTGGGTAGTGTGCTGGATGATGAAGCAGTTGATATTGGAATGGATGATCAGGCGAATATTTACGTTCTCCTCAACCACAATGATTCCATTCACATTCAAAATCAAATCATTTTTTCAGACTCTTACTGGTCCGTTTTGAAGTTTGATCAAGGGGGAAATTTACTCGATCATTTTAACCCTTTTGTTGCGATCCCTACTTTTTTCTCTTTGGAAGATATGGCGATCAGTCCTCAGGGGAAAATTGCGCTGACTGGTTCTTTCGGACTGGCTACGTCTTCAACTCCATATCAATTGCAGATAGGTATAACCACCCTGTTCACCGCCCAACGAATGAACGGACAATATGTACAGCAAATGTGGACCGCCGTTTTTGATCATAATGGGCAATATCTTTGGTCAAAGGCAACCCATGCGACTGGCAATATTGGCGCAACAGGGGCAAGAGTTACTTTTGGGAAAAATGAAGAATTATTTGTTGGAGGAGTATTTTCTCCCGACTTTCTACAAGGGCCAGATATAGATTTTGGTCCTTCTACAACTTCTTTGACTTCTCCTCAGGGAAGAGGTGTATTTGTGGCGAGATTTTCGGCAACCGGATCATTTTTATGGGCTGATGCAATCAATGCTACTTCCATTTTAACACCACCCGGGGAAGTATCCTTAACGGCTCTGCACTGGGGAACGGATGATGCTTTATATGTTGCCGGAAATTTTCTGGGAGAAATGATTTTTGGTGTGGATACAATTTCTACTCCATCAGCTATGTTTTTGCCAGCTATTTGGCCCTATCTGGCGCGTTTTAAGCAGAATCAGCCTCATTGGGCGCAATTGTTTGCCGGGAGTCAGTTTTTGGTTCATTCCCTGACATCGATTGCCAGTAGCGATGATGGCCAGATCTACGCCGGAGGAGTATTAGGGGATTCTCTGATTGTCGGATCGCAGATTGCGACCGGGGCA
>JAGQVA010001361.1 GCA_020438265.1 Bacteroidota bacterium | reverse complement strand
GTCTATTCCTTCCTTTTCTTTTATTTCAATTATTTTATCAAAAATATTCCCTGATTCATGTTGAGAAATAATCAGTCCGCAAGCCGATTTTTGAATAAATTCTCTGACCAGATTCATTTCTGGTAAAGAAAAAAAATCATTTCCGAGAGAGTTTTGGTTAAAAAAGATAGATATAGAATGGGCGAACAGAGTAGACTGATTCTGATAATAAGCCTCATCACACTTTAACAGATGAGGAATATTCGGACCAATAACGAGAATATCTCCCGGTTGAAAACTGCCGATTTGGTCACCGATAAAACGCTGGCCTTTTCCGGACAGAATCGCTGTAATCTGAATTTCCGGGTGCCGGTGCAAAATGTCGTAGAAATGAGGCATGCGGTCTACCTGTACCCGGAATGATTCGGATTCGGTTTTGGGTATATTGAAGGGGAGGACTTTCATTGTAGGGGTTAGACCTTGTTGAATTCGGACTTAAGTGCGGTTAGGTACTTTTATGTGGGTAGAAAATAAGGATGATTATTCTTTAGCGTGCTGTTAGGTACGCAATGTAAATTCACATTTCGTACCTGACGGCTTCGCCTGGCACGCTTTTTATACTTATGTCCTTTTCTACCTACATTTTGTACCTAACAGCACAAAAGAGCTTTTTAGGGTTTAGGCTGATAGAATATTCTTTGTTTATATACTTAAATAAACCTAAAACAAGTCAAAATCCCATCACTTATTGCAAAAATCTATCTACCCTTATCCCCCAATGATTTCCTAATTTTGCATCATTAAACCAAAAATCAATCATCATGAAAGTATTATGGGATGGGGTCTACCCCGCAGTTACTACCAAATTTAACGCCGACGAGTCTTTGGATTTCAGCGGATTTGAAAACAATCTGGACGCTCAAATTAAGGCTGGAATAGATGGAATCATCGTAGGAGGATCTCTGGGTGAAAACAGCGTTTTGACAACGGATGAAAAATTTCAATTGCTGGAAAGCGCCAAAAATGCCAGTCAGGGACGGGTTCCGGTTCTGTTATGTGTAGCGGAATGCACTACCCGTGACGCTATTGCTTTTGCGCAGCGCTCTGAAAAGGAAGGAGCGGATGGGCTGATGGTATTGCCTCCGATGCGTTACCCTTCAGACAGCCATGAAACGCTGGTTTACCTCAATAAAGTAGCCGCATCAACCCGCCTGCCCATTATGATTTATAATAATCCGCTTGCCTATAATATCATGGTTACACCGGAAATGTTTGAAGAACTGGCTGAGAATCATGACCATGTTGAAGCGATTAAGGAGTCTTCAGGCAATATTCGTTACCTTACTGATCTGCTAAACAAATTTGGGGATCGATATAAAATTCTTTCCGGTGTGGATGATCTGGCAATGGAAAGCATGATTATGGGCGCTTCTGGTTGGGTTGCTGGCCTTGTAAATGCTTTTCCAAGGGAAACGGTAGCGATTTATCAATTGGTAAAAGCTGGCCGAATTGCAGAGGCTCGTGAGATTTATCGCTGGTTTTTCCCGCTTCTCCACCTGGACGTTTCTACAAAACTGGTTCAGAATATCAAACTGGCCGAAGTTGCTACCGGACTGGGAACAGAATAT
>JAGQVA010001360.1 GCA_020438265.1 Bacteroidota bacterium | reverse complement strand
TGTTCTGGAAAAGCCGAAACAGACCCCAAAGCCAATATCCTTCAGGCCATCTGTTATCTGGGTTCACAGTTTCTGGGAGCTTTTTCCGGTGGATGGGCTAACGCCGTCATCCGTAGCGGGAATTGCCCGGATATGGCCACTATTTCCTTTCAGGCAGGTATTAACGATGTACTTTATGGTACGAAACTGAATACAGACAACTATTTTTATCTTGCTGGGAGAAGTACATTTATGGATGCCAGGGTACAACGTTCACCGCTGCCAGCATCTTGTCCGTGAGAAGAAAGGAATAACGCGGGAATTTTTCTTTTTGGAAGTAAATTACTCAAAACCTCTTATTCCAGGTCTCAAACCCACCGCCTGGCTGCCATCATGTTTACCGACATCGCCTCAAAGTTGGAGTTGTAGATTTATGTCTAATCAAGCATTTCTATTTTAAAAACCGATAAAAAGGCAGTATTTTTAACTTAATGAAAACAAAATACAAATTTGAATGGCAAGAGATATAATTCATGAGGCGATACGGGAAGCAATCGAGCGGGCAGGATGGAATGTGACAAATGACCCATTAACTATTGATTTAACAGAAGATGATACATACTTTGATATTGACCTTGGAGCGGAAAGAGAAACTTCGGAAGGTGTTACGCAGAAAGTATTAGCAATTGAAATTAAGTCATTTATTCGTTCATCTGTTATAAACGCATTTCATGAAGCATTAGGTCAATATCTTAATTACCAGGCGGCCATTCATGAGCAAGGACTTGACTATGAATTATTTATGGCTATTTCTGAGGAAGGCTGGGAAAGGTTGAGTTCTTTTAAGTTTATTCAACGTAGAATTAAGCAGTTTAAACTGCAGTTTATTTTGGTGAACATTCAAAAGAAAGAAATTACAAAATGGATAAGATGATAAAATATCAAAATATAATTGAAGAAATTTTCCGTAAGCGGGCATCTTCTCCTATCTCCAATGCCCCAGAGGCTAAAGGACATCTCATTATAGATAAAGAAAATCATGAATATGTGCTTTTGTGGGTAGGATGGTCTGGCAGTAGCTATAAACATGGATTAATGTACCATGTTGAAATAAAAGAGGGAAAAGTATGGATACATGAAGATCGGACAGACAGTAATCTTGCCGAAATCTTAATGAAAGAAGGTATTCCCAAATCTGACATTGTTTTGGGCTTTGTCGCTCCTTATGCAAGAGGACTTTCCGGGTTTGCGGCGGCCTAGATTAGCTTTAAGTTTTATATAAATGTCTCAGACCCGCCGCCTAGCCGCCATCATGTTTACCGACATCGTCGGCTACACTGCCATGATGCAGCAAAATGAAGCCGAAGGCATGGCCAAAGCCCAGTCATTTCGCCAGACAATGCAAACTCAGGTGGAAACCCACCACGGCGAGTTACTGGAAATTCGTGGTGATGGAAGTCTGAGCGTTTTCAATAGCGCAGTAGACGCAGTAGCTTGTGCAAAGGAAATTCAGGAAACTTTGCGGGAAGAAGTTCCCCTTCGTATCGGTATTCACCTTGGTGATATCGTACAGAAAGAGGGACATATCTTTGGCGACGCTGTAAATATTGCTTCACGGATTGAGTCGAT
>JAGQVA010001359.1 GCA_020438265.1 Bacteroidota bacterium | reverse complement strand
AGGACCATTGATAATATAATCCACCCAACCCGATTCCATCACTACTTTAAACTGATTGGAGGCAAAATATCCTCCCCAGATATTGATGACTTCGGGGAATTGTTCTTTTACTTTTTCTGCGTAAGGAATGGCCTGCCTCAATTGCGGACCCGGCATAACTGTGGTCCCGAAATACCCAAATTCTCCCGATTGAAGGTAGTTTTCAATAGTATGCCAGGGATCAGCCTCCATATTTCCATCGACAAACACATAATCATATTTACCTTCGATGGAGGCTCCAACCTGAAGAATTGAATTGGGAATCCGATGTTTGGAGGTAGCACTTCTGGGATTAAAGAGGATAATTTTTTTCATGCAAATCAGGACAATGAATTCGGCCAGAAATTACACATTTTCTGTTACGAAATCATAACCTCCTGATAATAACCCATTATTTATCCATTCCTCGTCCTGTATGACTTTTATGGATCGCGTATTTTTTCTTCATTTTCTTTTGGGAAGAATGTGAAGTTACAGGCGGTTTAATATTGAGAGATTTCAATAATGCAAGGTTATAAATCTGATTTATTTGCGAATTGAGGGTCATAATAGGGAAAACAACAATATAGCTTAAAGTAGTATTAATAGAGACAATCTGTTGATATTATCCGCAAGTCCTGTGCCTAAATCTTATTTCGAGAAAATAAAATTTGGCAAAAACCGAAAAAAGCGATTAGTCCAACCGTTTGACCTGAATCAGGGAAACCTGATCATTTTCTTTAATATGAAACATGTAAACGTAGACTTCATTTAACACCGGACGGGTAGTCCGGCAATCGCCTGTATTTGAGAGAAGAACCATTTCAGCAAAAAAAATGCGATCATAAACCCCGGAAAAAGAAATCAGGATTTTTCCCGCAGACTCGGCAGCCAGCCTGCTAAACTGAGGCATTTCCTTTAAATGCTCATCCGCCCCATTTCCAAATTCAGGTTTTCGATTACCAATGATTCCCCTTATGGCATCTTCAAAGAAAAAGGTATAAATCCCCCAGGAAATCTGATGGCAGGAAACGACAGGTTTAAGTGTATGATTCTGGGAAATCCGGATAAAATTGGAAGAGGCTTTAATACTTTTTAATGCCTGATTAAGTATCGCCAACAGGTTGTAACTGGTAGAATCAGGATTTCCCTCAAAACAGGTATCAGGGGTATATTCGATGGAAAGCAAACCAAAAAATGGTTCCTCTTTATCATTTTCAGCAGAGACGATTTCTCTGGCAGTAAGCTGTGATTGGTGAAACAATATCGGAGCAAGGATAAAACACCAAATTACCAGTAACTTCATTGTTCTTAGAGCTGGATGGGTCGATAAAAATCATTAAAATATCACACGTAATAGAGTCTCTTTCATTTTCGTTCTATTAATAACGTAAATTTATTCGTAAGATCAACATTTCAGTTGATAAAATATTTTATAAATAATTTCTTTTTTTTATAAAAATGCCGTAGTAGAGACAAGGCATGCCTTGTCTCTACGGAAATCAAAAAATAAAATCATGATTAAATCATATACCTACGTTCTCCGCCGCCGTTTAACCATCTGATAAATCACAAAACCCACACCTAACA
>JAGQVA010000134.1 GCA_020438265.1 Bacteroidota bacterium | reverse complement strand
TACCCACGTTTGACCCTTAACAGGGTCTTTAATGCCTGATTCATTAATAACCATACATCATCTTAAAAACCCCCAATCCATAAACTGCTGCGGTTTCGGTTCTCAGCCTATTATTGCCCAGGCCAGCCAGCTGATAACCCGCTTTCAGCGCGTCTTCCATTTCCTGATTTGTAAAATCTCCTTCCGGACCAATTAACAGAGTTACAGATTGATAATTGTCCAGGGAATATGATTGTAAAGATTGTGGCGCGGAAGCAGAAGCCAGAAACAGCCCGCCATCCTGTTTGCTTTGAATAAATTGGCTAAAATCCTGAGCCGGATGTAAAACGGGGATGACCGATCGCATACATTGCTTGGTCGCTGTAACGATAATTTTTTCGGCTCTATCGACCTTAAACTTGCTTTTATATTTATCTGTTCTGTGACAGTTAACAGGAAAAATTTCATCAACGCCCAATTCCACAGCCTTTTCAAGTATCCATTCAAACCGATCTCTTAATCGCAAAGGAGAAACAGCCAGTCGAATGATTATATCTTTTTCTCCCCATTTTTTATGTTCTGATAAGATATTCAAAGCTAATCCTTCCGCTGTTTCTTTTTCAATCTGACACAAAAACATATTTCCTTTTCCATCAATTGCATGGATTTCATCTCCAGCTTTGTGGCGGAGTACCTTGAGGCAATGTTTGGTTTCTTCCTGGTCAAGCCATCCTTTTGTTCCTTCCAGGTGATTTAATAAGAAGATCTGCATGGGATTCTTTTATTTTGTGTAATTTGGCAAAAGAAATGAAAATAGGTGGTTTTTACGGTGAATATCAGAAAACTTGTCTCATTAATCATAGGATGTTTGTGGATGGGGATTGGAAATATTGTCCATGCCCAGGAGACATCTGATATTCCAATAACAAATCCTGGTGCTGCCTCCGATCAGGATTATATTTTAAAAATAGAAGAAGGCTGGGACCATCAGGGCCGCCCGCTTTCGATTCCATTCCGGCTGGAAATGCTTGATGAAGCCACAGTTTCCAACCAATTTGAATTGCAGGATTCTGTATCATATCCTCTTTATTTATATATAGAAAGAGCCAGTTGGGATGTTGAGGTAGAACTAAACGGCCATTATCTGGGATTAAGTCAGAAGCCTTTTAATCCATTTTTTCTTCCTTTGGATAGGGAATGGCTGAAAAGAGGGCAAAATCAGATTAGGATTACTTTGTCCCGGGGGGAAAGTTGCTATTTGTATCCCCGGCACCTGTTAGGGATTTATGAACCTGTTTATCTGATAAATGATCGTCAGATGGCTGATTTGCAGAAGCCGGTGATGAAAACAGTCGAAACAGCAGACACTGTTGCAGTTGTAGCTACTTATTACAGAACAAATGGTTATGCTTTTGACTTATTTGAAGCTTGCAGGACATTACTGCCATTAATAAAACATCCTCACAAATATATCTATTTCCCTTTTGAGCCTGATCGCCAGATGAAGCTTCTTTGTAAAAAGTTGGGGTTCGTCAGGGTAAAAAACATTTCAGATGAAACGGTCATAGGGCTGATCAATTTCTACCCTTATGAGGCAGCTCATTTTCCATGGACTTATTCTTTTTGGATTGATGGAAATGGAAGAAGGACACCTGCTTACAGAAATTTCAGGCCTGCAGATGAATATATCAGGGAATTAAATCTGGATGAAAATCACAATCTTATCATTCTGCTAACCTTTTTTCCGTTGATTTCTTTTGTCATTCTCAAGCTTTTGGGGGCGGGTTTTTTTGAATCTCAGAGTGCGTTGTTATTTAATCCCAAGTTATATATTGATGCATCCTTGAATACCAGTGATACCCAGCAGGGCTGGTTGCTGATTCTTCAATTTTTCCGGATGGCAGGTCTTGTGATTGCTGTTTCGTTGTTTATATACTATATCCGTGTAACCCATCAGTGGGATCTTATAGACCTTTTCCGGGAAACGAGTATGCTGAAAGAGTTTTTCTATCAGGCTACGTCGCTTACAGAAATACTTTTTCGGTCTTTTCTGATTGTTTTAGTATGGTTTTTAATAAAACATTTACTCATTCTGCTTATTGGAGGAGCATTCCGAATTAAAGGAATGCTGGAGGGAGTAATGAATCTGGATATTTTAGGGTCTTATCCCCTTGTTGTTCTTCTTCCTGTTCCGGCTTCTCTTTTATTGTTTTGGGGTGATCAAAATCCTTACCTGATGCTGGGATTTTTGATTGTATGGGTAATGGTTTATCTGGTGCGCAAACTGTATATTATATTTTTAGGCCTAAATCGTTTGTTTGGATTTCCCACTACTATGAAATTTTTGTATATTTGCACCTTCAATATTTTTCCGTATATGTTTTGGCTTTAGTTTCCCTAACATCAGGATTAATAGTTCAGGTGCATGAGTGAAAAAATTGTAGGCAAACCAGTAAAAAGTATTTTGATTTCTCAACCTGCTCCTTCAGATCAGAACTCTCCATATTTCAGATTGGCGGAAAGGTGGGATTTAAAGATTGATTTTCGCAAATTCATCCAGGTAGAGGGAGTCTCCCTAAATGAATTCAGAAAGCAAGGTATTCATCCCCTGGATTTCACGGGGATTGTTTTTACCAGTAAAGTGGCCGTAGATCATTTTTTTAGGTTATTAAATGAAATGCGGATTGAAATGCCGGCGGAAACCAAATATTTCTGTGTAAGTGAAGCGACCTCCAAGTATCTTCAGAAGTACATTGTCATTCGTAAGAGAAAGTTATTTGTAGGGGAGCGTCGGGTAATGGATTTGGTTCCTTATATTAATAAACACAAAGGAGAAAAGTTTTTGTTTCCATGTAGTAATGTCCATCAGCGAGAATTGCCGGGTTATATGGAAGAGAATAATATGGATGTTACAGAGACAGTTATCTACCGCACAGTGGATAGTGATTTATCAGATCTTGAGGATATATTCTATGACATGATCTGCTTTTTCTCTCCTTCAGGCATTAAATCTTTGTATAATAATTTCCCCCACTTTAAACAGAATAATACTCGTATTGCAGTCTTTGGGAAGGCAACAGCAAATGCTGCGCTCGATTCAGGATTGCGAATTGACGTCGAAGCACCTAAGCCAAATTTACCTTCCATGACAATGGCCATCGAAAAATATTTAAAAGAAAATGGCCAGGAGATGTAACCTTTCTATATAACCGGTATTATGTGATTAGAAATGGTTAAAATCTTTGTTGTGTTGGTAGTGATGAAATTAGTGTTTTGATTGAGTATTTGGTTAATTAGTGGAAAATATTCATATTTATTCGCAATGACCAATTCTTTACATACTCAATAAATCATGAGAATCTTTGCATTAACTACTGTACTAACACTGATTGTAAGTCTTTCTGCCACAGCGCAGGTCTACTTTCAGAACACGATGTATGCTTTTAACCGATTTGTTTACAATCCGGCAGCAGCAGGTATGGCACAAATAGGAATGGAAAATGGTGTGAATCTTACCTTACTTGGACGCCAGCAATGGCTGGGTATCGAAGGTGCGCCCAGACTGTCCACCCTTTTTGTGAATTCTCCGGTAAGCTCTCTCGGTGGTGGCATTGGTGCCTCTTTAGTTGTGGATCAACTTGGTCCTTTAACTTCTACCGGGCTTGACGTCTCTTATGCCTACTATCTCATTAATAATGAGGAATCTGGACTGAGACTCTCGATCGGCGTTTCCGGAGGATTTCGCCAAAAAGCACTTAATGGAAACTGGGTTTATGATACCAGCAATGGAGAAGATCCTACGCTGGTAAATGGTAACGCCAGTACAATTGTTCCTTCGCTTGGAGCAGGTATTTATCTTACAGATGCTCAGGGCCGTTTCTTTGTGGGATTATCAGGACTGGATCTTCTTGAACCTTCGTTAGAAAATCTTCTGGCCAGTAATATTGGTGAAGAATCTAATGTAGACAGAAGCTTTTACCTGATAGGAGGGTATAAATTCAACCTGAACTTTGGTTTGGAAAATGAAATGAGTATTACTCCGACAATCATGGCTAAAACTGATGGAATCTTCCCTCCTCAGGTGGATGCAAACGTTTACTGGAATTATAGCCCTGTTACTTTTGGACTGGGATATCGTTTCTTTAACGATTCTTTCTCCGGAATGCTGGGAGTGAATGTGAATGACCGGACATTTTTAGGGTATTCTTATGATTATACAATGAATGCACTGAATGCTTCGGGAGATATTAGCACGCATGAAATCATTATTTCTTATACCTTCCCATCATCTAGTGGTGTACCTCCTAGAGACGTGGATATTCTTGATAACCCTAATAAGTTATAGGCAAAAAAGATTACGGTAAGGTATTTGTAAGAGGAACAGTTAAAAAATATGTATTTACTTTTAATTAATTCAATAATCTTTATAAAATAGCGTACTAAATATCAAATGGATAAATCCTGGCGGCTTACATTTCTGGACTTGTCCATTTGATATCACCACAATATCATCATTCTTTTCAACTGTAAAATCGTACTTATTGAAATTCGCGCAGATATGAAAAAGGTATTTTTTATGCTCACCGCCCTGGCAATGGTCACGTATGGCTGTGGTCTATTCGGCGGAAAAGGAACAGGGCACCACGGTGAGCTTACCGGAGTCCTCGACCGACCTGACTGGGATCAATATCAGCCTATGGGCATGGTCTATATTCCACCAGGAAGTTTTCACATGGGACAAAACGATCAGGATGTACCCTATTCTCAGATCGCCCATAATCGTCAAATCACTATTAGTGCTTACTTTATGGATGAGACTGAGATTACTAATAACCAGTATCGTCAGTTTCTCTATGGACCTACTTCGAATGAGACTTCATTCCAGCAACAAGGAGCACTTGATACAATTGACCCGGTATATGCTGAAATTATTATTCCTGATACACAAGTATGGATAAGCGATTTTGTTTATTCTTACAACGAGCCGTTGATGGAAAATTACTTCTGGCATCCTGCTTTTGACAATTATCCAGTTGTAGGTATTAACTGGTATGCTGCTGCTGAATTCTGTAAGTGGCGAACTGCTCACCTTAATCAGTACCGTGAGGAGAAAGATCTTGCTCCAATGCCAAGATTCAGACTCCCAACCGAAGCTGAGTGGGAATATGGTTCAAGAGGTGGTTATGAGCACAAACTCTACCCATGGGAAGGACCTTATCTGAGAAATTCAAAAGGTTGTTTCCTGGCTAACTTTAAGCCTGGTAGAGGAGATTATATTGCTGATAATTTTGAATATACTGCTCCAGTAGATTCTTATTTTCCAAATGATTACGGTCTTTATAATATGCCTGGTAATGTTGCTGAATGGTGCCAGGATGATTATGAAGAAACAGGATATGCATATGCGCATGATTTAAATCCTGTGTACTATGATCCAAGAATTAAGGCTTCTGATAGAGTACCTGGCGGTGGTCGTGTTTCAGATAGTACTGCTATAAGCATTAGAAAAGTTCACCGTGGAGGTTCCTGGAAAGACATCGGTTACTTCCTGTCAAATGGTACTCGTTCTTACGAGTTTGCTGATACCGCAAAATCTTTTATCGGTTTCCGTTGTGTAATGACTGTAATTGGTCGTTCAGGAGCCGCTGGTCAGTTCTAATCCAATCCAGATCAATTTCCAATTGAATATATTTTGTAGTAGGTGTTGTCTATTATCGTAGACAGCACCTGTTACATGCCTCAATAACACATATTTTAATTATAAAAATCAGGCAAAAACAAAAGTTAAAATTTAAGGAAAGTTTAAAATGGCAAAGAAAAAAGGTTTTCTAAAGTCCCGCGCAGGCAAAAACATTATGAACTTCATCTACGGAGCAGGTGCTGCCGTAGTAATTGTAGGCGCTCTATTTAAAATCCTTCACCTTGATGGTGCGAACCTCATGCTGATTATCGGTATGGGTGTAGAGGCAGGTGTATTCCTGATCTCTGCATTTGATTTCCCCGCAGAGGATTATGAGTGGGAAAGAGTATATCCACAATTAGCTTCTGCTGACTGGGAACCAGAAACAACGGCTCTCGAGCCTTTCAATCCAGAGTCTATGAGACTTGATTCTTCTGTATTTGACGATCTGTCAACTACTTTAGTTGGACTGAACGATAACGTTGGCAAATTATCTTCTGTTACAGACGCAGCTGGAGCTACTAATGAGTATGCTACCAAAATTAAAGAAGCTACTGGCAAAATTGACTCTCTCAATCAGAGCTATAGCAGTGCTGTAACTTCTATGTCAGGGTTTGCTAATGCAGCGGCAGATGCTCAGGCTTATCATGAGCAAGTTCAGGAAATTACAAAGAACCTTAGCTCTCTGAACTCTATTTATGAGTTGGAACTTCAGGATGCTAAAACTCATTTGAAGTCTCTGAACCAGTTTTATGGAGCAATGACTGAAGCTATGTCAAGCATGGCAGAAGCCAGTAAAGATGCACAGCAGTACAAAGAAGGAATGGCTCAGCTGAACACAAATCTTCAGCGCTTGAATAATGTATATGGTAATATGCTTTCAGCGATGGCTGGTGGTACCAGATAATTATTTCCGTTTCTCATTTATTTTTCATAATTAAAAAGAAAGGAATAAAAATATGGCATCTGGAAAATTATCACCACGGCAAAAGATGATCAACATGATGTATCTCGTGTTGTTGGCTCTTTTGGCTCTGAACGTAAGTGCTGAGATTCTTAATGCATTTGAAAACATTAAGGATAAATTGAACAAGTCCGCTCAAAATGCATTGTCCAACTCTGAAACCTTCCTGAAAAGTATGAAGGAAGAGATTAATAAAGAGATGGAAGTTGAGAAAAAAATGGACAATAAAGGGTTGTTGGATACACTGGATCAGATAAAAGGAGAAACCTCTGGAATGATTGCTCTTCTCAACAAGCATATTGATGAAATGACAGAGATTGCCGGTAAGGATCCCGAAACCGGTAAATTGCTCAAAAAGGATGAGACCGAGAAAAACATTCAATATTGGATGGGCAATGGAAGAGAGCAGGAAGCAAATGAAGGAAGAGGAAGTGCAGAAGCTTATAAGCTTCATCAGGAGCTCGACGATTATGTGAAGTACATTGTTGACCTGCACAATTCCCAGATTAAGGGGGCTGAAAACCAGGATCAGATGTTATCTTTTGAAAAAGAGAAAATGACAAATGACCCTGATAAGGAGGCCTCTGATTCAAAAGAAGCTAAAAAGTGGGAATACTTCACCTTTGAGGGCCCGGTAATTGCAAACATGGCTACTCTTGAAGCGATGAAACTGGATATCTACGAGAAAGAGAAACTTCTGCTTGATATTCTAAACTCCCGATTGGGTGTTGCAACTTTCAAAGCTGATAAAGTAGTTGCGATTAATGCTCCTACTGCGACTATCGTTCCTGCTGGATTACAGTTTGAAACGAAACTATTTGTTGCTATGTCTTCCAGTCAAATTCAGCCTAAGTTTTCCAGCGGAAATGGAAGCATCAAGCAGGAACCAGGTAGCAGTGTTGCTACTCTTACCATTCCTGCCAGTGGTGGCGTAATTCCTAATGGAAAAAATGAAGGTACTCAGTCTTATAAGGCTTCTATCCAGGTACCTAAGGCAACAGGTGGATTTGAAACGTTGGAGGTGGATGGACAGTTTACTGTTCGTAAGCCTGAAATTGTCGTTACTTCAGCTGCGATCCAGGTTCTTTACCGGGATTGTGGTAATGATGTAAATATAGATGTGCCTGCTTTGGGTGATCAGTATAATCCCAAAATTAGTGGTACACAGGCAGATGTGATTCCAAGTAGAACAACTCCTAAAAAGTTCAGGATTGTACCTAGCGGAAAAACCTGTAAAGTAACTGTAAACAGTGTTACCAATGGTCAGACAATTAAAATTGGTGACATTGATTATAAAGTGATTAATCCTCCCAAGCCAACCATTAATATGGCTGTAAATGGGCAGACCTATAATGGATCTGCAATGGTTCCTAAAACCAGCCGTGTAGCATTAAGACTTGAGCCAGATGATGATTTTCAATCAGCTCTGCCAGAAGATGCCAAGTATGGTATTTCCAGCATTGATGTATTGGCTCAGCTATCTTTAGGACCACCAACCACAGTAAACCAGGTAAATACTGCGGGTGGAGATGCTACGAAACCTATACAGGTAGCATTGGGAACCAAAGTACGTCAGGCACGGGTTGGAACCAAAGTATATGTAAGAATCAACGATATCTATAGAGTTAATTTCAAAAATCAGCGAGTTCCGGACAGGAGATTCTCTGAGGTTGAAAGAACCTTGTCTTTAGTAGTTAAGTAATTTTTATTTGATATGAGAAAATACGTTCTAGCTGGAGTTATTTGCATGCTTATTTTTGCAGAGGCTTTCGCACAGTTCCCCCCCCGCAAAGACGACCATTTTTGGCGGCGAAAAATCGTGAACCGCATTGATCTGAATGAGAAGATGAATGCGCCCCTGATCAAACGTGAATCGGGATATTATACTGATAACTCTCAGTATACTGAGAAAGATGGGTTGATTATGACCCTGTTCAACGGGCTGAAAAGTGGAAAATACGTCGCCTATCATCCTGATAGTTTGACGAAATCTCTCAGCTACGAGGACGTTCGCAGGCGAATTAAGGAATTTGAAGGAAGCCTTGAAGGAGAAAGTGACTTCGACGATTTTGGAAGTGACTTTGGTGATGGCGCTGGCGGAGAAGGAGGCCTTGAAGGTGGTTTCGATGACTTTGAAGGCGGCTTTGATGGAGGCGCTGATGAGTGGGGATTTGGCGAGGATGAGGATCTTGGAGGAGGTTTAGATGATCTTGGCGGAGGAGAACCTGCCGTGATTGGAGGTAGCATGTCCGGAAGTGATTTTGATCCAGCTCCTTTTGAGAACGTCATTCAGTTTGTAGAAGATCGTATTTTCGATAAAACTCGTTCGGATATGGTTTATGATATTCAGTTTGTTGAAATTATCTGGACCGATCCAGGCGAAACTCTTCCAGAGAAAAAGCTTTGTACTTTTGCTTATACTGATATCCTGGAAACCTTGGAAAAAGCTCAGTGGAAAAACCGTTTTAATGATGCCGAATATAAAACTATGCGCGAGGTTTTTGAGCTCCGGTTATTTCACAGCTTCATTATTGAGGTATCAGGAGAAGGGTTAAACTCGCTTCAGGAAGCAGAGTATAGAAGACAAAAATTGGTGGAATTCGAGCACCATCTTTGGAGCTACTAGTCGAAAGACATCCAATCTTATATTTGACCGGGAAGTATTTTTTAATACTTCCCGGTCTTTTTTTATCCAATCTGTATCTTTTGGGTTCTTCTGTATTATGATAGTGAAATTCAAAAAGACAAATCTTTTTCCCTTTAACAGTATAGTATAACGAAACATACCGGAGCTATATCCGGATGGACGATCTGTGTCCATTTTTTAACTGAAAATGTATGGATTTTCGGCAGGGAAAGATTTGGCCGCATTTAACTAACAGAAGAAAAAATTATGGCACAAGGAAAGCTATCAAATCGGCAGAGAATGATCAACATGATGTATCTGGTCTTATTGGCAATTTTAGCTCTGAATGTAAGCCCTGAAGTACTGGATGCATTTACAAGGGTAAGACAACAACTAAAACTATCAGCGGAGGATGTCAATCAGGGGTCAATGGATTTTATCTC
>JAGQVA010001358.1 GCA_020438265.1 Bacteroidota bacterium | reverse complement strand
GGTGGCGTCTATTTTAAAGGAAGCGGCGCACTGGAAATACAATTAGCTACTCACCTGAGCCTGGGGCCATTAGAGATACAGACCCTAACCATTGCTTTAAAGTTTAAAGATGGTGATTTTGTCCTTGAAACGGGTGCGGGTTTCAAACTGGAATTAGGGCCTTTGGTAGCTGTGGTGGAGAATATGGGCCTCGCCACAACCTTGTCTTTCCCCGAATCAGGAGGAAATCTTGGCTCAGCCAATCTGGATTTCAAATTTAAACCACCAAATGGAGTCGGCCTTTCTATCGATGCCGGAGTAATCAGGGGCGGTGGTTACCTCTATTTTGATTTTGATAAGGAAGAATATGCGGGTGTACTCGAACTCACCTTCAGTGATTTCCTTTCCCTGAAAGCCATTGGTCTGATTACAACCCGCATGCCGGATGGATCAAAGGGTTTTTCTCTCCTGATCATTATTACAGCGGAATTTACCATTCAATTGGGATACGGATTTGTCTTCCTGGGAGCAGGCGGACTTTTAGGCCTTAACAGAACCATGAAACTGGAAGTTCTCGCCGAAGGAGTCCGAACCGGTGGTCTGGCCAATATCATGTTCCCGACCAATGTGGTCGAAAATGCTACCCGCATCATCAGCGATCTTCGCAAATTTTTCCCTGTTGAGAAAGATAAATTCCTGATTGGCCCGATGGTCAAGCTGGGCTGGGGAACCCCAACGTTGATCAGCATTTCTTTAGGAATCATCATTGAAATCCGCACCAATAATGGCGGTGGACTCGAAAGAATTGCCATTGTCGGAGTGTTGCGTTGTATCCTTCCTGATGAAGCCGCAGCAATTCTGGTTTTACAGGTAGCCTTTATCGGAGCCATTGATTTTGAGAAAAAAACAGCCTTTTTCTTTGCTTCTATCTTCGAATCGCGGGTTCTGTTTATCACCATCGAAGGAGAAATGGGCGTTCTCGTTGCCTGGGGCGAAAATGCCAACTTCCTGATCAGTGTGGGAGGATTTCATCCACGTTTTAGTCCTCCTCCCCTGCCCTTCCCGGTTCCCAAGCGGGTCGCACTGAATATCCTGAATGAATCCTGGGGAAAAATCAGGGTGGAAGGGTATTTTGCTGTTACAACGAATACAGTACAGTTGGGGGTAAAAGCTGAATTATTCTTTGGTTTCAGTTCGTTTGGAATTGAAGGATTTTTCGCTTTTGACGCACTCTTCCAGTTTGATCCTTTCTATTTCATTATTGAAATATCGGGCAAAGTTTCCCTCAAAGTATTCGGCTTTGATCTGTTTACCATTAGCCTGAAATTCTCTCTGGAAGGACCTACCCCCTGGCGGGCAACAGGCTACGGAAAACTCAAAATCCTTTTCTTCTCATTCAAAGCCAAGTTTGATGTTACCTGGGGAGATGAACGGGATACCACGCTCGAACCGATTGAGGTAATGCCATTATTGGAAGCAGAACTGGGAAAAACCCAAAACTGGCAGGCATTGCTTCCAACTGGAGCGAGATTGGGAGTAAGCCTGAGAGAATTGCCTGCACCAGCTGAAGGACAACCTGAATCGCTCGTTTTGCACCCTGTAGGTACCCTCAGGGTAAGCCAAAGGGCTA
>JAGQVA010001357.1 GCA_020438265.1 Bacteroidota bacterium | reverse complement strand
ATCCATCTCTGGGAATATTCCTTAAAAGCAAAATCGAATAATTCTCTGCCCAAAACTGTCTCTCGCAAGATATTCAATGCCGTAGCAGGTTTTCCATAAGCATTATTTCCAAACTGAGGAATAGATTCCGAATTGGTCATAATCGGGGTAATATTGGACTTGTCTCCTTTCATATAATCCACAATGTTAGGAGCTGGCCCTCTTCGTGAGGGATATCCTCTTTCCCATTCCTGCTCTGCGAGGAATTGCAAAAACGAATTCAATCCTTCATCCATCCAGGACCATTGTCTCTCATCAGAATTGACGATCATGGGGAAAAAGTTGTGCCCTACTTCGTGAATAATGACGCTAATCATCCTGTATTTGGTGGTAGCGGAATAGGTTCCGTCTTTTTCCGGTCTGCGGCCATTAAAACAAATCATGGGATATTCCATTCCTATATTATCTGTATGAACAGAAATGGCGATAGGGTAGGGATAATCGAAAGTATGTTTGGAATAGACATCCAGGGTATGTGCTACTGCCCGGGTGGAATACTGTTCCCAAAGTGGATTTCCTTCTTTGGGATAATAAGACATGGCCATGACAGTGCGGTTGCCAAATGTGACGCCCATTGCATCCCAGATAAATTTGCGGGAAGTCGCAAAAGCAAAATCTCTGACATTTTCGGCGTGGTATACCCAGGTTTTGGTCTTTTTTGCATGGCCTTTTTCGGCTTTTTCTGCTTCGTCCTGAGTAACGATAATGACGGGTTTGTCTGCTGTTTTCGCCTTTTCAAAACGTTCGCGCTGCGCCTGGGTTAATACTTCTTCCCCATTCTGTAAAACACCGGTAGCTGCTACGATATGATCAGCCGGAACAGTCAGACTGAATGTATAATCTCCAAATGGAAGGGTAAATTCTCCCCGACCTAGAAATTGTTTATTCTGCCAGCCTTCTACCTCATTATAGACACACATTCGAGGGAAAAATTGAGCGATAGTGTAGAGGTAATTTCCATCTTCGGGGAAATATTCATATCCAGATCTACCCGTAAGTTTTAATCTATCCTGAATATTATACCACCATTTGACCGAAAAGGAAAATGATTTTCCCGGCTCCAAAGCCTGGGGTAAATCTACCCGCATCATGGTGGAATTGATCACATAATGGAGATCTTTTCCCTCTGAGTCTTTCACAAAATCTATTTTAAACCCGCCATCAAAATCGCTCAGAAGGCGCGTCATTTCAATATAAGTCCACTTTTGATCGCTAAAGCTATTGGTTTGGGTTTTCTCCTTATCGCTGTTTTGGGCTCTGACATTCTGATCTAACTGAAGCCAGAGATAGGTGAGGCGGTCGGGAGACTCATTGTGGTAGGTAATGGTTTCCTCTCCATAGATTCTCTGGGTATCATCATCCAGCAGAATCTTCAAATCATAATCAGCTTTTTGTTGCCAGTATTCATGCCCTGGTGCTCCAGCTGCATTGCGGTAGGTATTGGGTGTGGGGAGTTCCTGCCCTAATTGCCTGAATTTGTTTTGGTTGATATTCTGCCCAATTGCTGCAGAAAAACCAATAATCAGAACAAAAAATACCTTAAAATATTTGATTGGGTAGTACATGAGAAA
>JAGQVA010001356.1 GCA_020438265.1 Bacteroidota bacterium | reverse complement strand
GAATGTGTCATTTGTGGCTCTGCCACCATAGGATATTCTATGTTTTCTAAATGTCTATGTGGTAAATTTTCGAGATCCCACAAACCAGAATGATGAAAAAACTCAAAACCCAGGTTGGAATTATTGGTGCAGGACCAGCAGGGCTTACGCTTGCCCATTGGCTGCGAAAACATGGTATTCACTCCATCATCCTCGAAAACCGAAGCCGTGAATATGTCGAGGGGAGAGTCAGAGCCGGGTTGCTGGAGCAAAATACAGTAGATATCATCAAAGATCTGGGTTTGGCTGATCGCCTGCTAAAAGAAGGCCAGGAACACCACGGCGTCTATTTCAGTTTTGACGGCCAGCGAATTAGAGTTCCATTTGGAGAATTAACCGGAGGGAGAAATATCACTATCTACGGTCAGCAAAAAGTAGTTCGGGATCTGACTTCCGCCTGGCTGGAGAGCGGAGGTGAATTATATTTTGAAGCGCCTGCGGTAGGAATCAGAGATTTCCATACAGATAAGCCAATTATCGATTTTGAATATCAGGGAGAACAAGGAATCATCGAATGCGATTTTGTAGCTGCTTGTGATGGCTTTCACGGAATTGGTAGAAAAACCTTACCCGAAAATTCCTATAACACTTTTACCCGCACCTATCCCTTTAGCTGGCTCGGAATTCTCGCTCATGTTGCTCCTTCGACGGACGAACTGATTTATTCCTATCATGAAAGAGGATTTGCTTTACATAGCCTGAGATCTCATAAAATCAGCCGTTTATATATCCAGGTGGATAATGACGCCCATATCGAGGACTGGCCGGATGATCGAATCTGGGATGAACTGGCGATTCGTTTGGGAACCGAAGGCTGGGAATTGCAGAGAGGACCTATTTTTGAAAAAGGTATTACCCCGATGCGTAGTTTTATGATTGATCGCCTGCAGTCAGGGCGGCTATTTCTCGCTGGCGATGCGGCGCATATCGTTCCACCAACAGGCGGAAAAGGGCTCAATCTCGCTATCGCGGATGTCAAACATCTGGTTGATGGACTGGTTGAGTTTTATCAGAAGAATTCCACTCTGGGCCTGGATCATTATTCAGAAATTGCCCTGAAAAGAATCTGGCGGGCGCAGGATTTCTCCAATTTCATGACGCGATTGTTTCACAAGCAGGATGAGCATGGATCTTTTCAGTATCGGTTACAGAAGGCGAAGTTTGATTATATCAGGATGTCAAGGGCTTATGCGACGACGATTGCGGAGAATTATGTGGGGTTGGGGTTTGAGGCTTTTGGACTCACATCTGCTATATAAAAGATTCAAGGAATTTATCAAGATTATTATCAATCCATTCAAATAAACCAATCTTCTTCCCATTATTCCCTAATTCAGGATAAATACTATTTCCTCCAATTCTATCATCCTGCCAAATCTCGTTTCTTGCAGAACCACTCACAACCAAATAAGGAGCATCGTATTCGTATTGATCAAATAATCTCAAACAACCATTAAAGTGATTTTCAGAATAAAGGTACTCCTGATGTAGTTCTTCTAAAAAATCATCACTTTCATAGAAGCCATCATAACCAAAAAGAGTAAGTTGAGCAAAGGTCTCGCCTGTATGCTCCTG
>JAGQVA010001355.1 GCA_020438265.1 Bacteroidota bacterium | reverse complement strand
TACTCCATACTGCAGACTGGCATTTGGGCAAACGACTGGATCATTTTTCACGGCTGGAAGAACAAAAAGCGGTGATGGATGAAATCTGTGAAATTGCAGATCGGGAAGAGGTTGATGCGGTGCTGATTGCCGGTGATCTTTTTGATCATATTAATCCTTCGATCGAAGCGATCGAGCTGTTTTATCACACCCTGAAAAAACTGGCTAATGAGGGCAAACGCCCTGTGATTGGGATTGCCGGAAATCACGATTCACCTGATCGGGTTGAGGCTCCTGATCCTTTGGCACGTGAATGCGGAATCATTCTGACGGGTTATCCCAATAGTAATGTTCATCCTTTTCGGCTGGAAAGCGGGCTGTCCGTCACAAAATCAGAACCTGGATTTTTGGAATTACAACTTCCTCAAAATAAAGGACTTTTGAGATTATTACTTACTCCCTATGCCAATGAAATCCGCCTGAAACGGTTTCTGGGACATGATGATCCGGAAGAAAATATGCGGACTACGCTTCAGGAAACCTGGGCTGATTTGGCAGAAAAACACTGCGATGACAATGGGGTAAATATTCTGATGACGCATTTATTTGTGGTGAATAAACCCGGCGATACAATTCCTGAGCCCGAAGATGAAAAGTCTATCTTGACTGTAGGTGGAGCCCAGGAAATCTATGCAGGAAACTTTCCGGAAAAGATTCAATATGTTGCCCTTGGGCATTTACATCGTCCGCACTTTGTGACGCAAAAGCCTTATCCCATTGCTTACAGTGGAAGCCCGCTCGCTTATAGCATGAGTGAAGCGGGACAGGAAAAATCGGTGAATATTCTTGAGGTAGAACCAGGTAAATCGGTTTCAGTCAGGTCGGTAAATCTATCGAAGGGCAAAAAACTCATGCGCAAAAAATTTGAACAAATTGATGAAGCCGTTTCCTGGCTGGAAAATCATCCTGAAGCATTAGTCGAATTAACCATTGTTTCGGATCATTTTCTCACTTCTGAGGATCGGAAAAAACTGTATAATGCCCATGACGGGATTGTGACGATTATTCCCGAAATCAAGAATAAAATCACAGAAGAATACGATAAACTCGATATTGATCTGCAAAAGGATATCAAAGATTTATTTGTTGATTATTTCCAGTACAGACACAATCAGGTGCCCAATGACCGGATTATGAATCTGCTTCAGGAGGTGCTGGCTGAAGATGACGAACGCAATTAGAAAGGGTTATGATTCCATTAAAACTTTCCCTGGAGGGAATATATTCTTATCAGAAAAAGCAGGAAATTGACTTTACCCAATTGACTCAGGCTCAATTATTTGGAATTTTCGGAGCGACGGGTAGTGGAAAATCAACGATACTGGAAGCCATTTCTTTTTCTCTTTATGAAGAATCTGAAAGATTAAACAAAAGAGACAATCGAAACTATAATATGATGAACCTCAAATCGAATCAAATGATGATCGATTTTGAGTTTGAAGCAGATGGTGAAAAGTACCGGTTTATGGTCAGCGGACGGAGAAATTCCAAAAACTTTGAGCAGGTACCTACTGTTAACCGTTCAGCATTTCAATGGAACGGGGATGAGTGGATTCCCATTGAGGTAAATTCGGTTGAA
>JAGQVA010001354.1 GCA_020438265.1 Bacteroidota bacterium | reverse complement strand
ACTTACCGGTTTGACCCTACCTATGTGGATTATTGTCATCCGGGTAATCCCAATTGTATTTCCGGAACTACCTGCCCCAATTGTAATGATGGATATAAAGCGGTTAATCATGTGGATGGACATATTATCAATTACAGCAATCAGCCTATGACTTATGGAGAACTTACTTCCGTTGAGGAAGTGATTGATAATGTGGAAATTTTTGATTTAAAGGTATTTCCCAACCCAAATGATGGATTATTTCAAATTCAGACTTCAGAACTCAAAGGAGCTTTTCGGGTGAGAATTTTTACCATTGATGGCCGTCAGGTGAAAGGATATCATTTCAATTCCTGGTTGGAAATGAAGGATTTTGTCTTTGACCTGACTGACCAAAGTATTGGGACATATTATATTAGTTTGGAAAATAACACGGGTACCGGAGTTGTAAAAGTTATGTTTGAATAGATTCCTTTATTATATTGATAAGGCCATTGGAAGCTGGCGAAAAGGTGGGAATACATCATGCTAAATACTTTAATATGGGCCGGATTGATTCAGGGTTTTCTGCTGGGATTATTATATCTGTTTTCCCGAAAATACAGCAGCCTGGCTAACCGTTTGCTTGGAGGATTCCTGATTTCGCTGGTTATTGAAGGAACCAGTATTTTTATACCTTATGATTATATCGGGAAATATTCGATTGGTTACTATTTCACTACTCCTGAAGTCAAACTGTTTTTTCCATTGTTTTTTGTCCACTTTGTGCTGGAAAAAGTAGGGATATCCGCTCGTTATCAAAGATTCCTGAAGATACATTATGGAATAGCAGCAGGCGTTTCCTCCATTACTCTGATCAATATTTTTGTTTTCCTGGTTACTGGCTTACAGATCCACGAATATGTTCCGATTAAGGTAGTTGAGGCAGTTTTTATGGGACAACAATGGTATGCCTTTCTCCTTTCGATTATCGCTTTTATCATTGCCATCATAGAGACCCGCGCTTACCGGAAAAAGGTAGAAAATGAATTTTCCGACTATACCATGCTGGAAATTCAGTGGCTGTGGCAATTTATCTTTATCATTTTTCCGATCATTCTGCTTTGGGGGGCTGAGCTGATGAGGATTCTGCTGGGAGGAACAGGAGATTCGGATATTGTCCTGGCCAGTTGGGGGCTGCTAATTATATTTATCTACTTTGTGAGTTATAAAGCCTTCGGTCATCAAAATCTGTTTGAAAACCAGGAAGTAGAAAGTAAGTCAATGGTAGAGGATATTTCGGAGGAACCTGCTCACACAGATCATCCTGATTTAAGCGAAAAAATCAATTCGCTGATGCAAGTGGGGAAATATTATCTCAACCAGGAACTCACCATTTACGACCTGGCCCGCGAAATGGACATTTCTCCCCGTCTGATTTCCTCCTGTGTCAATGGCAATCTTGGCGTTAATTTTTCTGAATGGGTGAATAATTATCGGGTAGATGAAGCATTAAAAATTCTGGAAGATGCTGATAAAAATTATCTTTCCATAGAAGGAGTAGGGGCCGAAGCCGGGTTTAAATCGCGATCTGCGATGTATACTGCTTTTAAGAAAAAGACGGGATTTCCTCCGGGGCACTTTCGGGAGAATGTCTGAGT
>JAGQVA010001353.1 GCA_020438265.1 Bacteroidota bacterium | reverse complement strand
CTCCCTACATTATCGCCGGCGATCAAGATTCCTCCTGCTGCTACAAAATCACTGAGAATGGCCAGTTCTTCATCAGCCATAAAAGCAAGAGAATAGGTCCGATCTGCATCATGGTAGCCCAGAGAGGTAGATAATACGAGGATATTGTATTGAAAAAGCGCTTCCCGATTGTAAAGAATTTCCCGCGTCTCCAACCTGGAAACGACTCCTTTTTGATTCAGTGCCTGAAGTGCGATGACGATTCCTTTAGGCAACAAACCATTTCCTTCATTGAGGCCAGTAGTGATGAAAAGTGCCCGGGGTAACTGCTGATTTAGTGCGCTTTCATTTGAAGATTTATTGATTAAACTCGTTTCCTGGCTACATGAGGATATGCCCGCCATGAGAATGATGGCAAAAGTCAGTAGCCAAAAATGTCGTATGTGATATGCAGTTTTCATTACCAGATTTGTTTAATGGTTACTTCCCGACCGGGTTTTGCGTGTAATTGTACTCTCCCTTCCCGGTTTTGGTAAAATCCGTCATCCTCAGAGCCAACAACTTCGATTTTGGGAGCGGAGGTGTAGAAATAAAAGCTTAATGGATGATCAAATGTCGGAGAAAGCTGAGGGGTTTCAATCGTGATAAATTGAAAAGGTCCGTACGCATTAACCCGAATTTTCGCTTTTGCATATTCCTCCTGATATTGATAAACAGCTTTCTCCGATGCGATCCAAAAATTCGTGTTTCGCATCAGGCGAATATGCTTTTCAAATTCACGGGTGGTGAT
Organism: Bacteroidota bacterium; assembly: GCA_020438265.1. Taxonomy (GTDB): domain Bacteria; phylum Bacteroidota; class Bacteroidia; order J057; family J057; genus JAGQVA01. The sequence goes on along the minus strand of JAGQVA010001353.1, from coordinate 853 downwards.
TTGGTCCTCCCCGGATTGTTCTGATTCGGCAAGAGTCTGATTCGTCAAATCGACATATTGCAATACAACCCAACTCTGGTTCTCGTTTTCCAGATGTCTTAATAAGGAATCGGCGGAATATCCTGATGCGCGCACAAGAAACTCCCCCTGAGAAGCCTGATTCCGGGTAATGTGATTCCCATTGGCTTTCAAGGCTTCCATTTCCTCCCATCCCATCCTTTTCAAACGCTGGCCTGAAGGTGTGAGGGCATAACCAGGCTGCTGCTGAATCTCTGTCGGATCAACATTAACGGTCGCCGTTAGATTGTATTTATTCAACAGAGGCAAGGCCTGTTCAAATTGACTATAAGCCCCTTCTTCAAACCGAAGAGAAAGTGCCTGAGGATAATCTTTGTAAAACTGCCTGATTTCAAAATTGCCTTCAGGTTGGGCGACGGCTTCATAGGTTAACGGCTGCAAAACAGCATTTTTAAAGCATAAAGCCAGAGAATCGTAAAGGGGCTTTAATCTTTCCTGAAAAGCTGGTTCCGTCCATTGTTTCCAGGAATGTAAAAAAGGGGCAGATGCAGGAATTCGTTTCAATTCCCGGTTTTGATTATCGGCAATAAATGCTTGAACCGCTATACCAGGAGTGTTTGTACATTCGATTTCGGGTGTATTTTCTACATTATCCAGTACACAACCTGTGGAAGGATCGGTTACATTGATCAAGTGCCAGGCAAGCCTGATTTCGAGTATGTTTGTGCTGTCATTATAATACCAATCTGCATTGGAATAAAGGGGATCTTGATTATTCCCAAAAATCAATTTGCTGCGATTAAAAAGGACCGAATCAAACTTACTGCCATTCAGC
>JAGQVA010001352.1 GCA_020438265.1 Bacteroidota bacterium | reverse complement strand
TTATGACAGGGTTTCCTCTAACCGGGAAGATTTTACTCCTATTCCAGAGATTGAAGCATTTAAGAAAGATCGATTATGTCTGATCGGGGGAAGTACCTGGCCAAAGGGGGAAAAGATGATTTTTCATGCCTTTCAGGAATTGCAGAAGGATCACGATTTTGTTCTGATTTTGGCCCCTCACGAGATCAATGATCATCGCATCGCCGAATGGGAAAAGCAATTTCCTGAAATTTCAATTCGTTTTTCCCAAATAGCCCAACTCAACTCCCAACACCGCATCTTATGGATTGACAATATCGGGATGCTTTCCCGATTGTATCATTACGGAGATCTTGCGTATATTGGAGGTGGTTGGGGGAGTGGCCTCCATAATATTCTGGAAGCAGTGGTATTCGGTTTGCCAGTCATTTTTGGCCCTCAAATCCAAAAATTTCCAGAAGCAGGCGATTTAATCGTTGCGGGAGGTGGATTTGCGGTCAGCAATCAGGACGAATTTACCCGAAAAGTGAAAACGTTGATTGAGGATAAACAATTGAGAGAGTCTATTTCTGTGAAAAATATTGCGTTTATTGAGAATAAAGCAGGAGCTACGCAAAAAATTATGGATTGGCTGACTACTGCGGGAAAGAAGATTTGACCACGTTAAACTTAATACTTAATTTTGCGAGTTATGAAAAAAAACATATTGATCTTTTTTTCACTTTTGTCAATGTTTTGTGTGATGCGGGCAGATGATGTACAGCCGTTACATGTCGCCGATATCGGCGAAGTTGAACCCAGATTATATATCGGGACGATTAAAAAAACACCGCAGTATGTGGAAATAAACTATGAGATTACGGTTCCAGGCTTTGTTGAACTACATCTTTTTGATCCTGACGGGAACAAGGTTTGGATTAAAGGTCGCGTAACCGATCGTACAGGTTTTGACAAAATTCCTATTCCCGCCCAGGGCCTGAAAAGGAAGGGAGAGAGATATACCTACTTTTTGAGATATAAAGGGAAGGATTACTCGGGAAGTTTTTATGCAGATTAATTATTACTTCAAATAAAGCCAAAATATCCTATGAGTATATTACAAAAAGACTTGCGCATAAAAATGACTGAAAACTCGCGATTGAGTGCAGTCGATATGGACAACATCCCTTTTGGGAGAATATTCAGCGATCACATGCTGGTCGCCCGTTTTGAAAATGGTAAGTGGCAACAGCCTGAAATTATTCCGTATGGTAAACTGGGTTTTTCTCCTAGCATTTCAGCTTTAAATTATGGTCAGGCGGTGTTTGAAGGGATGAAAGCAATCAAGTCTCCTGATGGAGATGTGTTATTGTTTCGCCCTGAGGACAATTATCACCGGATGAACCGCTCTGGTGCCCGTCTCTGTATGCCCGAAATTCCCCGTGAAATTTTTATCGATGGATTGAAAGAGCTCATTCGTCTGGATAAAGGATGGGTACCCAATCCAGATCAGGGAAGCCTCTATATTCGTCCGCTTTATTTTGCTACGGATGAATTCATCGGAGTAAAAGCTTCTGAAAGCTACATCTTTACCATCTTTACCTGCCCGGTAGGAGCCTATTATAAAGAGCCGGTAAATCTGTTGGCGACCAAAGAATTTGTACG
>JAGQVA010001351.1 GCA_020438265.1 Bacteroidota bacterium | reverse complement strand
AAATATCGGTTTTCACGGCCAATAATTGGGAAACTGGTTACTGAAAGATAAAACTTTTTTCCATTTAAACTTTCAATCCAGAATGATCCATGCGCAGGCTGATGATTGTTGATGGTCTTGACTAAAGGGAGATCGGACGGTGGCAATGGATTCCCTGAAGCGTCTTTGGGTTTGAAGATTACGGCCCACTTTTCTACTGGTAAAGCGCCTGTCTCCTCATACCTCCGTCCCAGGATTTCTTCTGCAGGCTCGTTATAAAACAACAGATTGCCCTTAGGATCAGTCAGAAAAACCGGCAAGGAAAGACAGTCAGCGAATTGTTGGGTAAGGATGATTTCCAGTTCGTTAGTAGCCATAAAAAGACACTTTCAACTAATCTACAAAAATTATAATGACATTCTATAAAAAGGGATGTTTGATTTTTCTGTATGTTTTTACTTTGGCCGTTTTTGCGATATCGTTTTTATAAATCCTATTTTGGGTTTTTGGGCTTATTTTGGATATTTTTATGAGTATTCTTTTTAATTGTTTTTCCACTTTTTTTAGAAAAAAGTGGAGTAAAAAATCGGGAAATATCATGCGACGCCTCAATCCTCCCACAGCCACCATATTTCCCAATCCAGCGCGCCTGGGTGCTGTGCTTATAGTGATACCTTCGGTATATAGTGACCAGGAAATTTCATTTTCAAATTATTAACAAAGTCATTCAAAATGAAAATATCGACCTATAATACTCCCATTGAACTAGGAATTCAAGCGGCCCAGAAAGCAGCAGAATTAATTCGATTTGCCATTCAATCACGGGGAGAAGCCAATATTATCCTGGCTACCGGTGCCAGTCAGTTTGAAATGCTGGCCAATCTGGTGAACAAAGATATTCCCTGGGAGAAAGTTACCATGTTTCACCTTGATGAATATATTGGCATTGATGCTACACATCTGGCAAGCTTTCAGAAATATTTGCAGGAGCGTTTTGTAGATAAGGTTCCCGGGGTAAAAGCCTATCATTTTATTCGGGGGAATGCAGAAGATCCGCAGGCAGAATGCCAGAGGGTAAGTGATATTATCACTCGTCATCCGATTGATGTAGCCATGATTGGCATCGGGGAAAATGGCCATTTGGCTTTTAATGATCCTCCCGCTGACTTTCAAACCGAAGAGCCTTATATTGTGGTGGAACTGGACGAGGATTGTCGCTTACAACAATTGGGAGAAGGCTGGTTTCCAGATCTGGCTTCTGTTCCTGAAAAAGCCATTTCCATGAGTATTCAGCATATTCTCAAGAGCCAGCACCTGATCGTTTCGGTACCAGATCGGCGTAAAGCCCAGGCTGTTCAAGGGGCAGTAAATGGCCCGATTAGCCCTGATTGCCCGGCTTCTATTTTGCGCCAGCACCCTCATTGCCAACTCTTCCTTGATCAAGCTTCAGCCTCATTATTATGAATTCCCTCGATCTGACTGTCATCATTGTTTATGTCATTGGCATTACGCTGTACGGACTCTGGGTAGCCCGAAAAACCCGCACTACAGAAGGTTATTTCCTCGCCGGAAGAAAACTCAAATGGTGGACCATGATGGGCCAGGCTTTTGGTACGGGCACTCATGCTGAAATGCCTGTAGCTCA
>JAGQVA010001350.1 GCA_020438265.1 Bacteroidota bacterium | reverse complement strand
AATCAGAAGAAAAAAGGATTTCTCACCTCTAATATCTGATTTCTGGCCTCTGACTTTTTATAAATAATTTTGCAATACTATTTACTACTACTTGGTCACTTTAAATATCGTCTATCCAGATCAGCCTGTCTCTGTTGATGCCTGACCTGAATGAGGTTCCATACTTCATGCGGATCGGTGGCTTTTCTCTCCAATGTCAAGGCCAAAAAGAGTTTAATATCTGGACATGAAAGTAAAGGAATTTCATTTTTCCACTTGACTTTCTGCTCCAACATGTAATGCAAAGCCATAATGGTCAAGGTAATATGATGATACCAGGCTCTCCATCCTCTGACCTGATAATCAGTCATTCCGAGGGTGTCTTTGCACTCCTGAATGCCTCTTTCGACCCAATAGCGCTGCATTTGTCGGTAGAGTCGATCTTTATCGGTTAGTCCTTGAAAGTGCGGGAAATGCAGATCATTGGTCAAGCTGTATTTGACCTCAGATCCATCAGGATTTCTACTGATAATCAGCCTCAATTTCTCTACCTCTGAAGTAGTAACTCTTTGCTCAGACCAGATATAGACCTCAGTGCAATATACTTCCCGTCGCAAGGCCCCTTTGCATCCCTGTCGAACCGTATGAAGGATCCAATCCGAATCCGAAAGCTGCCCAAGTAAGGCTTTGAGTTTGGTCGGTTTTTCATCACTGACCCAACTACTTTTCTTTCTTCCTCTTCCCGGGCCAGAAGGCGGAATATAGGGCTTCGGATCAGTCAAATAGACTCGCTGACGCTCACTCGTATCCATCACAAAGCACCGATCTAATTGAGTAAGCCCCTTCCGAAGCGCTTGGCTATTGCCATAAATACTATCGCCCCCAATCCAATCATAATCAATCTCTCCTTCCATTTCCTTGACCATCTCCAAAGCCAATTCTCCCTTACTTCGATAATGCTGCTCAGAGGGAGGAATGCCTGCTTTCTTGCAACGGCTTTTTGATTGACTCCATTCTTTGGGTAAATAGAGCCGAACATTAACCATCCCGACATGATCTCCTTGAGATAAAGCAGCAAATACCCCCACTTGACCATTATCTACCTTACCGATGCTGCCCAGATATTGACGTGCCACGCCCACCGAATCTCGACCACGTTTCCGATGACCACTTTCATCTAAAATCAGCCCTATAGGATCACTAGAGGGCATAAATAGAGCACTCAGATCCTTACGAACTGCCGATAGAACAACCTTGTGATCCCAGGGAGAATCACTAATAAAATGCTGTAAGGCCGTATAAGTACTATCTACAATCCGTTCGGTCATTCGCTCTATATTATGTTTGCCATCATGAAATAATCCACTTAGATATTGATTCAGTTTCTCTGAATTATCACGCCGATGGCAACGAAATAATTCGCCATAGGTTGATACATAACTGGCTAATCCATCGACCCCAATAAAGTTTTTTTCATTTTTAAGTTACTCTTTTTTATCCCTATTTTAAAGTGACCAAGTAGTATTACTTGAAATTTAATTTTAAACAAAAGAATCTCCCCATTTGTTTTAAATAACAATATTCCACACAATTCGTATCATTTTTGAAATTTAATTTACCTGGGTTTTTCGTTTTCCCCTTCTCA
>JAGQVA010001349.1 GCA_020438265.1 Bacteroidota bacterium | reverse complement strand
CCAAATGAAAAAAACAGGTGCTCAGCTGGCAGTCTACGCGCTCGAACAAATCGGCGTCAAATATACTTTTGGTATCCCCGGAACTCATACTACCGAGATTTATGACGCGGTTAATGAGTCGGAAATCATCGAACCCATCCTCGTTACCCATGAAGGCGGTGCCTCTTTTATGGCGGACGCCATTTCCAGAACCACCGATTCCATCGGGTGTATTACCATCGTCCCGGCAGCGGGCCTGACTCATGCCATGAGTGGAATTGGCGAGGCCTTTCTCGACGGAATCCCTATGCTGATCATCAGTGGTGGGACGCGTACCGACAGCGGCAGACACTATCAATTACACCAACTGGAACTTATTCCGCTGGTAAAACACATCACCAAAGCTCAATATCTGATTGAGGATCATCAGTCAATTATTCCCACCATTTACAAAGCATATAATATCGCCATTTCAGGAGAACCCGGGCCGGTTTTCATCGAACTTCCTGTAAATGTTCTGATGTTCTCCGCTGATATTGGACAACCTCCAGCTTATGAAAGACTTCCCTTTGAGTCTCAGCTTGATTGGGAAAAAATCGAACAAGCCGCTCAGATGCTTCTGAATGCCAAAAATCCTATGATGTATCTGGGGTGGGGCGCCCGAAACGCATCTGAAATCAGTATCAAAATAGCAGAAAAGTTGGGTGCACCTGTTGCTTTGACGCTACAGGGAAAAAGCAGTTTTCCCAATGACCATCCGCTATATACCAGTTGTTTTATCGGGAAATCTGCCAAACCCAGCAGTCAGGATGCGTTGAAAAAACACGATTGTATGTTGGCAGTAGGATGTCGTTTTTCAGAAATATCTACGGGTAGTTATGGTCTGGATAATCCCAAAAATCTGATCCACATTGATATCAATCCAACTGTCTTTAACAAAAACTATCAGGCAGAACTTTGCATTCAGGGCGATGCGGAGGAGGTTTTGGCAGCTCTTTGGAACGCTTTGGAAAAAGCAGAAATCAAAAGAGATCATTCAGGTATAAAGGAAAATATTCATCAATTAAATCAAAAGTATGACAGTGAATGGTTGGTTGATAAAAAGAACGATATCGTTTCTCCGGGATGGTTTTTTCAATCCTTAAACGCAAAACTCAATGACGATGCTTATGTAGTCGTGGATGATGGGAAACACACCTTTTTAGCTGCGGAATTACTCATTTCCCATAAGCCCAATCATTTCATCTCACCGACGGATTTCAATTGTATGGGCTATTGTATTCCGGCTACGATTGCTACCAAGCTGGCTCATCCTGAGCATCAGGTTATTGGCATTGTGGGAGATGGAGCCGCTTTAATGACTGGAATGGAGCTGGTAATTGCTTCAACTTATGAAATTGCTCCGATTATCTTCATTTTTAATGATGGCGAATTAGGCCAGATTTCCCAGTTTCAAAAGGTTCCTTTAAAAAGAAAAACATGTTCTGTGCTGGGAGAGATCCATTTTGAAGGATTAGCTATGCTTGCTGGCATTGAATACATCAAAATGGATAATGATTTTGACCTGGACGAAAAAATGGATGAAGCCTTTTCCCTTTCTGAAGCGGGTAAACCCGTCCTGGTGGATGTACATATCGATTACAGTAA
>JAGQVA010000133.1 GCA_020438265.1 Bacteroidota bacterium | reverse complement strand
AACTACGTCGTCAAATACATAATTTAACTGAGGAGATTAAACTATTTCTTGATAGCTTCCGCCTCCTTTTCATCGTATTTGTTCGCGCTCAAACTCGTTTTTTTCAATTCGGTGATCCCGATGCGAATCGTCTTGGGATCTATCACCAAGAGCTGAGAAATATATTGGATTCCACCATGACCTAAGCGCATCGCTTCTACTGCTGCATAGTGCCGACGATCTCGTTCATTGAGGTTGTTGAATAGACGACGCATACAAGTCTCTACTTCTGGGGAATAAGGGTTCATTGAGAGGCGTTTTTTCTATAAAGATCGTAACTATGCCACTTTTTTCAAATCGGGAAGTTATTTTTTTACGATCTCTTAGTAATGCAGAACAAGCATTAGATGGTCCTACAAGCGGAGATATGACCACAACATGGGCTGATAAACCAGAAACAATACCTACAGCAGAAATTGAATCTAATAGGGTTGAGAATCTTGTTAGAGGAAGAAAAAAACGAAGGGTAATGTCTCAATGGGGGGCTCCATTTACAAGTAGTTCATCTGCCAGAAGAACTATAAGAATATTTAAATTGTATGGAAAGAATCCTGATAAAGCAAAAACATTGAGAGAACGAAGCTCTGAAGAGGTTCAAAGGAAAGTAGGAGTAATGATAGATTTGTTATACAACATTCCCAAATAAAACAATATGAAAAATCTGATTGTATTTTTAATTTGTTTGATGAAAATCTTTTTGCTTTCTGGATTTCATTCTTTAGCTAGAGATGCTTCAGACTCAATGAAAATAGTTATAATTGACCGTAACTCTTCTAAAGTTTGTATTGAGAAATTTCCTGATTATGTCCAAACAAATTTGACACCATCCGAATTACAAAAAATGTCTAATTATCTACGTTTCGTAATTGAGCGATATAATACAAAAGAGGATAATTGGATAAGAGGAGGGAATCTTAAATCTGAAGAGGATTATTTAATACAAGTAGTTCCTATGTTAAATAATAAAAACGAAAAAATTGTTTGGATGAATATCCTGTGTATAAGTACTATTAAAGGTTTAAATGGGGACAAAAAAATTATTCAATCCTTTTCAGGAAAAGGAGGGAGATGTTATTTTCATTTTCTGGTAAATTTGCAAAAGGAGAAAATAATAAATATGTATGCACATGGAACAAAGATAGATGATGAACTATTTGAATAGAGAATTTACCATAACTTATCTTTAAATGTTTTAACCTTAAATAGTTTGTCAAAATATCGCTCCTCATTAACTGGGGAGCTTTTTCATTCTATCCATTCTTATTAAACAAGCCCCCGGCAGGAAGCGACTCCAAAGCCGAGGGCAAATAATTAAAAATCACATGCTAAACCTACGCAAAAGGCGGGGTACCCTCAAGGAGGGAATCCGCCAAGAGGAAATCTATGCCTATTTTTTTCATTTGAAAAGAAGAAAGGAGGTCTGCTATGTTTGATCTGACGCCTTAACGGCACCTTCGGTCCACTCCATCGCCGCAGGCTTCGGAGGTCGCTTGAAAGAGTCTCCCGAAGCTCGAAAACTGGTCTGGGTACTCATTGTTGCCCTTTTTTTTAGTGGCTGTTGTATCTTCTTTATCGCCTACGTCTCATATACCAGGTATCGGGCTGTGGCTGGGTTCTTGCCTGGAGCCGATGTCGTAGCTATTAGCTTTACTATCGGTATCGCGCTGTTTATGTATTACGTGTCATCGCATGTCTCGGCTTTTGCGGTGGAAAGTTGGCTGTATGGGAAGAGTCGTTTGGCCTGGCAGGGGGTGATTATCTTTGCAGTGGCAGGGATTCCTTCGACTTCGCTCAGGACAGGCCTGGTTGGTGTGATTGATTATCGTATGAATCTGGATGGTGCAGAAGATGTGGCGGAGAGTTCTGCCGGGAAGGTTGCTGTGGTAGATGAAGATGCAATATTGGATCGTTATCAGCCTGAGATTGAGAAGCTGGAATCGCGGAAAAAAGAGGTGCTTGCGAAATACTGGTGGAAAGGGAAGTTATATTTTGAGCCCTACCCTGTTACGCGTCATCCAAAGGCAGTTTGGGCGCAGGATACTGCGAAGGTGAATACGCTGGATCGGCAGATCGCTGTTCAAGAAGATCTGAAGGCTCAGGCTCTTTCGGATGCTAGGAATCGGTATCAGATGACAGGAAAGTTTGAAAACCACTGGTTTTCAACATACCCAGTGCCGACAGGCTCCTTATGGCTATTGACAATACTATGAGTACGTGTTTTAACTCAAAATAACAGCCCAATTTATCTAATCACTGCAACACTCCCTCCCCGCTCAATCAAGGCTCCAGCCTCATCCCAGGCACGGACCTGATATACATATACCCCCTCTGGAACGGCTCTTCCTCCAAAAGTCCCATCCCAGGAATTCGTAAGGGAATAACTCTCAAACACAATTTTCCCCCATCGGTTAAAGATCCGAATCTGAAAATCCCGCATAAATCCGCCTCTGATTTCCCATATATCATTCTGTCCATCCCCATTGGGCGTAAAAGCATTGGGGATAAATATACGGGGCTCAAACTCATAACAAGCCAGATTGGAAAAGGAGGTGATCCCACAGTTATTTCCACTTTCCATAGCCTGAATCTGATAACAATGCCGGCTTTTTTCCAGGGGAGCTGTACCCAGTGAATAGGTATGAGCTAGCCCAGGCAAAGCCTGGACTTTCAAGCGTTCATTATTGGGCAAAATTTCATAGATTTCATACTCAGAGACTCCATCCCATCCCTGATAAGCTTTCCAATTTAGTGTCAACTGATCCTGATTTTCATTTATTTGGAGAAAAACGGGACAGTGCTCTTTAATCAAAATTTCTTCTCCACAGAGATCTACCAGTTTTAATTGGTAGCAATATCCCGTTTCCATTAGCCTCACTTGTTGATCTAACCATGATTCCTGAGTTGTGCCATCTAGCTCTGCCACTAATGAAAATGCCAGATCGGTATCAGCCTTGCGATAAATCCGAAAGCCTGAAATGGCAGTTGAATCCAGCACCGACCATTCCAGACGAATGCTTTGGGTAGAATCATCCACCGTAGCCCGGCAAAATTCAACCTGATCGGAGGAAGTCATACACACAGACTCACTGGGTTCTCCCTGATAGAATTCCGGGCAGATTCTGGCTGTTTGCAGTCGATAGCAAAAATTACGGTTTTGATTATTCCCTGAAGTATGATCCACGTAAAAATCACTGGCAGGATCAGAGATGCTATCGATGAATACCCAGTTTCCATTAATCTGACGATACAGATAATAGGAGGAAAATCCGTTTTGTTCGCTCTCCGGGATTGGCTGCCAGTTAATTTTAACCGCATCGACTCCTTCAGCGCAGATGCTAAGGGGTTGGGGAGGCTTGGCTTTGGGAGGAAGGAGTTTGATATAAAGGGTATCGAGGGTGATATTGGGCCCCATACAGTCTCCGGTATCCTGGGCTTTGATGAAGATCCTGGGATCAGAAAGGCTTTCTATCTCGCAGGATGGATTCCAGCAAATAGTTCCTTTAATGGGCCCTGGTCCTGATTCTGCATAGAACCGGGCTCCATTGTTATTGGTAAAGATCTTGCCGGAAGCTTCCACATTGAGCTGATCGATAGGTACATCCATCCCATTGGTGTCAGTAACTGTAAAAGAAAGACAAGTTTCAGAACCACGATAAAAAAGTAAAGTATCTTCAATCACCAGAGAAGTATCGGGTCTGAATACTTGAGGAGGGAAATTGATCGGACAGGATACGATATTGATTTGAATATCCCGAATGATGTAGCTCATAAGCACTCCATTGCGGTATTCTTTGGCTGTAACGGCAAAAACAAATCTACCTGGTGATGTTGGCCTGACCGTTAGTAAACCTGTTTGAGGATCAATTTCCATCTGAGGAGATCCTCCGATTGGATTTTGGGTGGTATAGGGAGGAAGGAAATTTACCTCATGATGAGGCGGTGGCCAACTAGGAGGGATAGGGATATTTATGCTTCCACCAGTTAAAGGTGTGGAAAGAGAATACACCACTGAGTCACCATCCCGGTCAGTGGCACTATGATCAAACTGAAAAGATTCATACTGGCAAATATAGGATGGGAACTGATTCACAAATTCCGGAGAGCTATTTTTATAAACAGAACCAGGAATATACGTCGAAAAGACCATTCCAGCCTCAGCAGGATTAATAATATTCTGGATAGTATTATTGCGGCAACATCGGGTCCAAACCAGATAATATCCGGCTGTATTATTGGGTAAAGTGATCGAACCGTGGTATCTGGCTTTTTTATAACAAAGATTTCCTGGACGTGGGGCACAGGAATCAGGTGGAGTGATGGGAATATCTACCGAATCCTCAACCCTTACCGAAACAGAGGTAACACGTTTCATCGTTTCAGCATCAAAGGCAGTAACCCCTAAGCTTACATCGAAGGGAGTATTGGTTGGATAAAGATTGGTCCCAATACAATCTTTGAATACATCCAGGGTCAGTGCATAGCGATTATTTCCCAGTGAAACTTCGATAAAAAAATAGGTAAAATCGCCCCCGGTTAGATGGGCAGCAAAAGCTGATTTGATTCCCGAAAAAGAAAAAATCAGAATCCAGAGTAAAAAAAGGTATTTCTGTCCTTTCATGGTGGAATGTTGAGGAAAAGGGTATTTTCAACAAGCTTGAAAACTGTGATAAAGATACAAAAATCCCAAGTAAATTGCTTTTGTTAAAAGCCTAAAGGAGCATTCTACTCAGATTACTCTCATCGAGTTTTTTTTGAATCAATTTGCCAATATGTAACGACATGTGGGCAAGATTGAAAAAACAGAATATTAGTGATTATCACGAATGAAATATTATAGCCAAAGACCTTCCAGGTTTTCGAAAACCTGGAAGGTCTGAAAGTAAAAAAAATCATTCGTGATAATCATTAATAGTTTGAAGATATTGGGCTAATTTATATCCCTCCACTTAAGTGAAAACTATGCATGCAATCCTATACCACAAATACGGCCTTCCAGACGTCCTCAATTATTCGCAAAATGCCAAGAAGCCCAAACCAGACCGGGGTGAAGTTCTGGTTAAAATCGAAGCCGCTGCCCTGAATCCCGTCGATTGCGAAATGCGAAAAGGAATGTTGAGCATATTGCGAAGCTCAAAATTTCCAAAAATCCCCGGCTCTGATTTTGCCGGACGTATTGTGGAGGCAGGCGCGGGTGTAACCAGGTTCAAAGAAGGCGACGAGGTCTACGGAATGAGCAAAACCCGCATTGGGGGGGCTTATGCTGAATATATAAAGATTTCTCCTCAGGAAATCGGCCTTAAACCCAAAAATATCACGATGGAAGAAGCCGCTTCTATTCCCCTGGCAGCGCTTACTTCTTTACAGGCTATGCGTGATTTGGCACATCTTCAATCGGGTCAGTCTGTAATCATCAATGGAGCTTCGGGCGGTGTTGGCGTTTATGCCATCCAACTGGCTAAGGCGATGGGTGCAGAGACTACTGCCGTTTGCAGTTTTCGCAATGCGGAGCTTGTAAAAGGCCTGGGCGCTGATCATATAATAGATTATACCCAAACGGACATGTTAAAACTGGATCAAAAATTCGATATGTTTTACGATGTCTATGGGAATAAATCTCTGGCTAAAACCCGTCAATTGCTCAATCATGGAGGGACTTATGTTTCGACCATTCCCTGGCCAGCCAATTTTCAGGCGCAGTTTTTATCCATGTTTAGTTCAGTAAAAGGAAAGGTCGTTTTGGTGAAATCGCGAACTTCAGATCTCGATGAATTGAGGCAATTGATTGAATCAGGCCAGTTAAAACCCGTGATTGACAAGGTGTATCCGTTAGCAGAAGGACGGGCGGCTCAGGAATATCTGGAAACCAGAAGGGCCAGGGGGAAGGTGGTTTTACGAGTAAAATCTTGAAATCCTGGAAACCTTATTGTTCCTGGAAGAATAAGCGCATTTCAGAAATTTTCTTTTATTTTCTTTTGTTTTCGATTTTCTTTCTTTACTTTTAAAAAGAAAAACGAACAAACTCCCTATGCTCCCCAACCTCCGAAGAGAAAAAATATTGGAACTCCTCAAGGAAGACGGATCAGCAAAAGTCGCAGACCTTGCCCGAATCTTTAAAGTTACGGAGGTAACCATTCGTCAGGATCTCGATAAACTGGCAAAGGAAGATCTCATTATTAAGGAACACGGAGGAGCTTATCTGAAAAACGTCGAAGATCAGGTAAAAAACTTTACCCTGGCCCATCAGGAAAACCTCGATAAAAAGGCGATTATCGCACAAAAGTGCCTGGAATATATCGATAGCGGTGATACCATTATTCTCGATTCCGGCTCTACTGCAACGGAAATCGCCAAATTGCTCAAAGGGCTGAAAAACCTGACAGTCATTACCAATGCATTGAATATTGCTGTCATGTTGGGGGCAGAGCCGGGAATTGAAGTGATTGTTACAGGAGGCGAATTCAAACCACCAACCTTATCCCTGACCGGGCAAAAAGCAGCTGATTTTTTTAAAGGATTGAATGTCCAGAAATTGTTTCTGGCCACAGCAGGGATTTCACTAAAGTCAGGTTTGACTTATCCTTCTATCAGCGATTTGGTGGTAAAAAAGGCGATGATTGATGCGGCTGATATTACCTATTTGGTAGCAGATAGCACGAAAATCGGGAAAAGTGCCCTGGCCAGTCTGGGAGCTTTGTCCCTGATCGACTTTATCATCACCGATCCGGAAATCGAAGAAAAACATAAACAGGTCTTTAAGGATCATGAGATTGAATTGATAATTGCTGAATAGCAAGATTTTTTTCTGCGCGAAGCGCAAAGGATTAGAGCTGTCATCCTGAACGTAGTGAAGGATCTTGGCATCACAAGCATTGAAGCAATGCGGAACGTAGCGAGTGAGCATTATGTGTTACCAATGAGCCTCCTCACTTCGCTTCGCTGCTCGGAGTGCTTAGATCTTTCGCGATGCTCAAGATGACAGACTACCCCTTTCTTTGCGCTTCAATCAAGCTTTATTCCTCTAACCACAAGAAATGAAAAAACTACTCTACTTCCTTTTTACTATCACACTTATCTTGCCGTCTCTGAAATCAGAGGCGCAGGATAGGTCTCAAAAACCCCGCACCATCGTCACCACCGACGGCGAAATTGACGATGTTGATTCCTTCATTCGCATGCTTCTGTACGCAAATGAGTTTTCTATCGAAGGACTCATTTACAGTAGCTCCATGTGGCATTATAAAGGTGATGAAAAAGGCACAAAGTTTATTTCTGAAATGGAGATGACGAAAAATCTCTATGGCGAAAAAACAGACCTTCGCTGGCCCGGCGTAACCTGGATGCAGGACTTGATCGCTGCTTATGAAACAATCTATCCTAATTTGACCCAGCATGCAGAGGGTTTTCCAACAGCGGAATATTTACGTGGCCTTATTCGGGTAGGAAATATTGATTTTGAAGGAGAAATGGAAAAAGATACCCCCGGTTCTGATTTTATCAAAGCAAAACTATTGGACGACAATATGGAACCCCTTTATCTTCAGGTTTGGGGAGGAACAAATACCATTGCCAGAGCTTTAAAATCCATTGAAGATGAATATAAAAATTCCAATCAGTGGTCAGAGATTTATGACAAAGTCTGCGGTAAAGGCATCATTTACGCCATTTTAGACCAGGATGCAACTTATCGCAAATATATCTCGGTAGTTTGGCCGGACATCAAAATCTATTATAACTCCAACCAATTCTGGTGTTTTGCTTATCCCTGGAAAAGAGCTGTTCCGGAAGCCTGGCATCAGTATTTGGAAGGCGAATTTATGGGCCAGCATATCATCAATAACCACGGCCCATTAACCCAAATGTATTACAGCTATGGAGATGGACAAAAACAAGCCGGCGATGATGAACATATTCACGGAGATCTGTCCAAACTCAAAGGTGCTCAGTGGGGAAGTTTTAAGAAATATGACTTCATCTCAGAAGGAGATTCTCCCGCTTATTTACACCTGATGGACGTGGGACTGGATAATCTGGAACATCCTGAATATGGAGGTTGGGGTGGTCGTCTGGTGCAGGCAGAAGAGCAACCCAATCGCTGGGAAGACGGAGAAAATGCAGCAGATTATAACCCATTTACCGAAAAAATTGACAAAACCTATCCACAAACGCGGTGGATTCCGGCAATCCAAAATGAATTTGCAGCTCGTGCCGATTGGTGTGTTAATGATTATAAAAATGCCAACCATCCGCCCGTTATTTCCCTGAAGCATGATGACGAATTAACCGCAGAACCAGGGCAAAAAGTCGTTTTGAAAGGAAAAGCATCTGACCCCGACAAAGACAAATTGACCTATTCATGGTGGCAATATGAAGAAGTGGATACTTATGAAGGCAAGGTAGAATTAAACAAGAATTCTGCTGCTAAAGCCTCATTTACCATGCCTTCCGACATCCAAAAAGGAGAAAGCATTCACTTCATTTTAGAAGTAACCGATAATCAGGAAATTCCACTTACCCGCTATCAGCGCGTGATTATAAGATATTAAACTCACTATCGTACACGTTTTGAAAACCTCCCACAGATATCACAGATTCCACAGATAAATTCCATCCCTAAGCGCTTAGATCCGTGAAATCTGTGGGAAATATAAATGATAGCCAAAAGTGTACAGAAGGAAAATATTAAAAGACTCATCATGGCAAAACAAGCAACTCTCGGCATTATCATTGGCAACAGAGATTTTTTCCCCGACAGCCTGGTCGAACAAGCCCGACTTGAAATCATCGAGGTTTTTGAAAACTTAAACCTTACCCCAGTCCTGCTCAATCCACAAGAAACCAAACTCGGAGGCGTAGAAACCTTCCAGGAAGCCCGTAAATGTGCGGACCTTTTCAAAAAACACCGTGAGGAGATTATGGGGGTATTGGTTCTCCTGCCCAATTTTGGTGATGAAAAAGGAGTTGCTGATACCTTAAAACTTGCCAATCTGGACGTGCCGGTTTTGATTCAGGCTTATCCTGATGATCTGCAAAAAATGAACGTGGTGAATCGTCGCGATTCGTGGTGTGGAAAGATTTCTGTTTGCAATAACCTGTATCAGTATGGCATTAAATATTCTCTGACAACTCAACATGTAGTTAGCCCTTCCAATCCGGATTTTCAAAAGGATTTAATGGATTTTGTGGCAGTTTGTCGTGTGGTGAAAGGATTGCGAAACGTGCGAATTGGTGCGATAGGAGCCCGTCCCGGTGCGTTTAACACCGTTCGTTATAGCGAAAAAATCCTCCAACGGAATGGAATTACGGTAACCACTTTTGACCTCTCCGAAATTCTTGGCAGGGCCAATAAACTGACTGCTGCGGATACATTGGTAAAGAATCACCTCGAAAAAGTTCACGCTTACGCTCCCCACAGTAAAGCGCCCAATGAGGCAATGGTGCAAATCGCCAAGCTCGATGTCGTTCTTCAACAATATATGGAAGAATATGCCCTTGATGCTACCGCCATACAATGCTGGACTTCTCTTCAGCAAAACTACGGATGTAATGTCTGCACCAGCATGAGTATCATGAGTGAAAACATGCTTCCCAGCGCCTGTGAAGTAGATGTTACCGGTACGCTTTCCATGTATGCCATGCAGTTAGCCTCCAATTCTCCTTCCGCTCTGGTCGACTGGAATAATAATTACGCCAATGATCCCGATAAATGTGTTCTTTTCCATTG
>JAGQVA010001348.1 GCA_020438265.1 Bacteroidota bacterium | reverse complement strand
TAAATACTTCAAATCCTGATGCTCTGCCAGCCTCCTATACTGCGTAATCGCCGTCTGCGACAACAACTCAAATCGACTCTCCTTATCCATACCCTGATCAATCAATACAGAATTCAAACTCTCCAGATTTGCCAACACATTCAATTGAATAATATCCGCATAATCACGGATATTACCATTTCTAGCTTGTTCTGGATTATCCTCACGCCATTGCCTGGCTGTTTGACCAAATACAGCCATATTTAGCAAATCCGCTTCGTCCGCATACACCAACCATTGTTTATCTTTTCTGTCCTGGAGCCTGGGAATAATCTTATCTCTGATCGTGTCAGTATGAAGGCGGTAATTTACCTTGGCTAAAAATCGCTGATAGTTCCATTGCAATTTTTGCTTGTTGGATTCTTCCTCTTTTAATCGAATATAATCTCTGATAAGAAAAAGTTTAAACTCTGCGCTGATACGAGATCCAAACTCAAAAGCAATATCTCGATGTGCGTATGTGCCGCCCCCTCGTCCACGTTTGGTAATAATCCCGATAGCATCCGTTTCTTCAATCCATTCAGTAACAGAAATCGCAAAGCGATCCAGGCCAGCTTGATTATAAAAGGCTTCAAATTTGAAGCCTTTAAAATTGGGGTTATAAGTTTTCTCCCAAACTCCCAGAAATTCCAGAGTGTTTTTATTTCGAAGCCAGTTTTGAATGACTAATGATGACCTTTTATCCTCTCCAACCATATCCGTTAGAGAAATATAATCTTCCTTTTGAATTTGGGTGATTGTTATTTCTCGACCTGAAACGGTTATTTTCTGTTTTGTCTTTGCCATATTTCCTTACTAATATTTCTTGCTATAGCGAATAATTCAAGTCGGGATTGTTAAATTATTCGCTTCGAGCATTTAAATATGAATGCCCAAAAACTGATTTCTGCGTATGGCTTGGGACTGTCTTGCTGTGGTTTTAGACAAAGGTATTATAAAAATCTGATCAATACCAGGCCTTCAAACGGCTTTTTATCATGTAGGAGGTTATACTGGAGATTCCCTCGATTATCTATATTTTATGAGGATTGCTATGGGAATTCATAATAAGGATACTTAAAGAAACCTGAAAAATCGATTTTTTTTGAACCCTTCCCATCCCTCCGTGTATTACCCAATAATTCTCACAAAATTGAGGTAAATGAGACATTTCTTAAGCATATTTTTAATAGTATTCATATTTCCGGGTACAATAAATGCCCAAACTCCCACCCCCCGCATCACCCGCGAAATCCACCCCTACGCCTGGTACCAAACCCAATCCCAAAAATGGCAATCCGAAATAACCCAGAACCCCAAAAATGACCAGGCCTGGATCAACTTCTACGAAGCCAACCGCGCTGCCAAAATCGTCAATGGTGGCAAAAGTCCCGTTTCCCTCGACGAAATCATGGCGGACTTAAAGGCAAAAGCCAATAAATCCTATGCCTACCATTTCCTCACTTACCGCAATGCAGGTTGGGACGACAAACTATTCTCCCACCTCGAAGAAGCCTGGAAGCTAAAACCCAATTTTCTAGGTCTCGCAGAGGAATTTGTTACCTATCACGAACTCAAAAGCGATCCGGCAAACCGCAAAAAGTATAAT
>JAGQVA010001347.1 GCA_020438265.1 Bacteroidota bacterium | reverse complement strand
AAAACTCCCATAATCCGCCCCGTTTTTATCCTGGGGCACTTGCGAAGTGGAATCACTTACCTCCAGACCCTCATGGCAGCTCATCCTTCCTTTGCTGCGATAAATATGTTTGATGCACTCTTTCCAGAACATTTTGTTCTGACGGAAGCATGGCTAAAACCCATATTACAGACGATTTCCCGCCGGGTGAATTATCACAATCCTTTTCACCGCAGATTGCTGGATTGGGATGAAGTGCAGGAAGAGGACCTGGCATTCAATAGCATGGCGGCACAGGAATCGGCGTATTGGGGGCGTGTATTAGGCCGTCCGGAACAATTAAAGAAAATTGATCCGAAAAAACGCATCTATACACATTTTCGTCTGGTGCAAAAATTACAAAAACACAACCCAGGAAAACGACTGGTGCTAAAATCTCCTCCCAATCTTCTTTTTCTTCCTGAAATCATGAAGACGTATCCCGATGCCCGATTTGTTTTCATTCACCGAAATCCGCTAGAAATCTACCATTCAATGCAAAAACTCTGGCGAGCTACTTTTGAGGACTTTGCTCTGGTGAAGATGACAGAGGAGGAAGTTCACAAGGCTATTATTGAGGATTATATCGAGTTAATGGAAGCGTATGAAACATTTCGCCGCACAGTTCCCGCACAGAAATTGTTGGAAGTGAATTATCATCAGCTGAAAGCATCAGAAGCAGAAGAAATGGCGAAAATCTGGACTTTTCTGGGAGAATCGCCCACGCCATTTCCGGTCAGGTCTACTTCTTATACTCCGCAGAATTATGAAACCAGGGAGGAACTGAAAGCTGAATTAACGGAGAAATGGGGGAAATATATTTGGTATGAACCAGTTTGAAGAAAGAGAAAACATAGATAAATCATTTTCTTCCATTCCTCTCCGTGAACCTCTGTGTCATTCTCTGTGCAACTCTGTGTTATAGCTCTTTTTAGTCGCTACGCGACACAATCTGAATTATTACACAGAGGTTCTCAGAGCAGCACAGAGGTTCACGGAGAGGAATGGAGCTATTGTTTCTACGTGGTAAAAAAACTCACCCTTACCTTATTTTTCTCCTTCATTCACCACCTTCTGATATGTAGATCTATTCCGCAACTCATCCAAAGGCACAGGCGAGGGCTCTCTCGTCAGCACCGTTCCGCCCCAAAGCCGAAGATAATTGGTGAAAAAGGAAATCCGTTTGGGATCATTGTGATCAACCAGTTCTTCCAGATATAACCACGGCACTTTGGGATGTTGGTGGTGCGCCAGATGGAGGTTAAAATTGAGGTAAAAGGCCTGAAGCCATTTGGGCAATTTATGATTATGCGCTCCATTGATAATGTCTCTTTCAGAATAGGCATGATTGACATAGTTCTGTGAAGACCAGATAAACCCATGCACCAGATACATAATCAGGTAATTTTGCCAGGCAAAATCCAATCCCCAAAACAACAAAATGTGAAATAAGGCAACACCCAAAGATTCCAGCCTGATTTGGGGAATCGTCTCTTTATACAAGCCCGACAACATCCCTTCAGTCATCAGATCCATCCGAAAAAAAGAACCCGTCAACACTCTTGGGAAAAAAAGAAACAGAAATGTACTAAAGGGCAATAATATCCATT
>JAGQVA010001346.1 GCA_020438265.1 Bacteroidota bacterium | reverse complement strand
TGGAATTAAGTTTTGTTTTTCCCTTATTGAGCATTAATTATATCCTCATTCCTTTAGGTGCATATATTCTTTATCAGGAAAGAATATCAAAGAACCACAAAATTGGATTATTGATCATTTGCATTGGCATTTTTGTCATCTCATTTAGTTAATTTGCCAGCTAATATTTTTTATCAAAAGGTTCTATCACGACGAATTAAAAAGGCTAACAAAATGAAACACTTCGCCATTACCGGTGTAGCCGGTTATATTGCTCCACGACATTTGCAAGCAATAAATGATACCGGAAACAGACTGGTTGCGGCACTGGACCCCAATGATTCAGTTGGAATTCTGGATCGATACTCACAGGATGTAGCCTTTTTCACTGAGTTTGAGCGGTTTGATCGCCATTTGGAAAGGCTCAAACGTTCTCCGGATAGAAAAGAAGTTGATTATCTGACTATATGCACGCCTAACTATCTCCACGATGCTCATATTCGTCTGGCTTTAAGGCTTGGATGTAGCGCCATTTGTGAAAAACCACTGGTAGCAACTCCCTGGCAGTTGGATGCACTGGCAGAACTGGAAGCAGAAAGTCCCGGGAGAATTTATAATGTTTTGCAACTGAGAGTGCATGAGTCTATTATTGAACTAAAGAAAAAACTCGATGCCCAAAAGCCAGAAAAAAAATATCAGGTAGAGTTGACTTATATTACGTCCCGTGGGCCCTGGTATCATTATTCCTGGAAAGGAAATACAGATAAATCAGGAGGAATCGCTACCAATATCGGCATTCATTTTTTTGATATGCTCAGCTGGCTGTTTGGAGAAGTAGAGCATAGTGAATTGTATTTGTCTGAGCCCAAAAAGATGAGTGGGCTTTTGGAGTTAAAAAACGCGGAAGTTCGCTGGTTTTTGAGTATTGATCGCAATGATTTGCCTGCTGAAGTTGCGGAGAAAGGTCAAACCACTTACCGTTCCATCAATTATGACGGAGAAGAAATTGAATTTTCCGGAGGATTCACCGATCTGCATACCAGGGTCTATGAAGATATTCTCGCCGGAGGAGGATTTGGAGTCGAAATTGCCCGCCCTTCGATAGAACTGGTTCACAATATCAGAAATTCACCCGTTTTGACGAACAGGAAACATCCGCACCGGTTTTTGATTACATAACCTGACACATGACAAAAGTCAACTAACGCCTGATCCTCAAAATTCGTTTAATAAAATAGATACCTAAACGAACTTGTCATGGTAGACATACTGATTATCCTGGCCATTATTGCTGTCATTCTCATATTCATCCAATATGATTTGCCGCAAAAAATTACAGATAGAATTTATCGCTTAAACATCAGTGAGACTCTGAAATATGTCTTGATGCTCGGCTTTTTGGGGTTGCAAATAGGCGTGCCTTTATATGGATTTTACAGGATATTGATGCTTTTTTGAGTGATTATTTTTGTGCGTACTTCGCCAAAGCAGCTTTGGTAAAATCTGACAAAACCAGGCGTCCGCTCATCTCGGCACGCTGTTCCAGTAGTTCATCCCAATTTTCACAGTTTTCCCAAAAGACTTTTTTGAGCAAAGATTGCGCTTCCGGATTGGTAGATAAAAGATATTCGGCCAGTTTTAGGATTCCGG
>JAGQVA010001345.1 GCA_020438265.1 Bacteroidota bacterium | reverse complement strand
CGAGATTCTCGCATGAAGGTAAAAGTCAATGAACAAAATATCTATCAGTTTGGGGAATTAAATTTTGGAGAATTAAGAGCCTTTCTCGATTCCATTCAACCCGAGAGAAACGTAAATGCGGGCAATCAAATCCTCACTGAAATCAAGGCCCGCCTGGATCTTTTATTAGGGATTGGCCTAGACTACCTCAATTTTAACCGCACTTCAGGAACCCTTTCAGGTGGAGAGGCCCAACGAATCAGGCTTTCTACCCAAATTGGTTCAGGGCTAATGGGGATGTTGTATGTACTTGACGAACCCAGTATCGGCCTTCATCCTAAAGACAATGAAAAGATGATTGCCACGCTCAACAAATTAAGAGATTTGGGCAATACAGTTATCGTCGTCGAACACGATGAAGAAACCATCAGAGCAGCAGATCATATTGTCGAAATGGGCCCTGGCCCTGGCATTCACGGAGGAACAGTTGTTGTAAAGGGCAGTCTGGAAGACGTTATGAATTGCGATAGTTCTCCTACCGGCCAGTTTTTATCAGGAAAAAAATCTATTCCCATTCCTAAAAAAAGGCGCAAAGGCAATGGCAAATCACTCATGATCAAAGGAGCAAGAGAAAACAATCTCAAAAATATCGATGTGGAAATTCCTTTGGGAAAATTTGTCTGTATAACAGGCGCTTCCGGCTCAGGAAAAAGCACGCTTGTTAATGATATTCTTTCCAAAAAGCTCTACAGCCTTATTTATGATAGCCGCATTCTTTCGGGAGAACATGACACAATTGAAGGAGTCCAGTTTATCAGCAAAGTAACCAATATCGATCAGGCACCTTTGGGAAGAAACTCACGATCCAATCCAGCGACGTATGTGGGTTTTTATGATGACATCCGCAAGCTTTTTGCCAGCACCAAACTGAGCAAAAACAGAGGATATAAACCAGGCAGATTTAGTTTTAACGTCCATCAGGGGCGTTGTCCGGAGTGTTCGGGAGAGGGCACCATTCGCACGAAACTCTACTTTATGCCTGATGTAGAACGGCTTTGCGACACCTGCAAAGGAGCCAGATTTAATCCTCAAACCCTCGAAGTCACCTATAAAGACAAAAACATTGCAGATATTCTGGATATGTCTATCGAAGAAGGAAAGGATTTTTTCGTGGATGTTCCAACCATTCAGAAAAAGATCCAGATTCTGGATGATCTTGGATTGGGGTATTTGACCCTGGGGCAATCCAGCACTACCCTTTCCGGCGGGGAAGCACAAAGAGTCAAACTCGCCACAGAACTGAGCAAATTACGCCGTGGGCAACATACCTTATATATATTG
The DNA here is from genome assembly GCA_020438265.1 of Bacteroidota bacterium. Classification (GTDB taxonomy): domain Bacteria; phylum Bacteroidota; class Bacteroidia; order J057; family J057; genus JAGQVA01. The sequence continues at coordinate 310 of JAGQVA010001345.1, read as the reverse complement.
GACGAACCTACTACGGGTTTACATCTGGCTGATATTTCCAGATTGCTCTATTGTCTAAATCGCCTTATCGAAGCAGGAAACTCTGTCCTGGTAATAGAGCATCATCTGGACGTCATTAAAACTGCGGATCATATTATTGATTTGGGGCCAGAAGGAGGGCATTCCGGAGGGGAAGTAATTGCGGTTGGAACGCCGGAGGTCGTGGCGTCTACTCCCAGGTCGCATACGGGGCGATTTTTGAAGGATTATTTGTAGACTTTTCCATAAAAACTTTCTCGAACGAGAACGGCCTCGTTAGAGGCCTGATGTG
>JAGQVA010001344.1 GCA_020438265.1 Bacteroidota bacterium | reverse complement strand
TCAGTTACTTCACTGGCAAGTTGCTGTCGTAAATCCGCCCAGCCTCCCGGTTGTGTGCCGGAAAATCGCCCCGATAATCCTTTTATCTGTGGGTCCAGCCGATGTCTGGTTCGGCCCAGCCTGCGAAAATTTTCTACCAGCTTCCCATCCCAACCTGTTACATCGCTGATTAATTCTTCCAGAATTCGGGGAGTGCCTTTGCGGCGGCGATAATAAATGTTTTTGGCAGTAATGATTCGGTTTCCCCGAAGATTTTCAGGAGAAATCAGCCGTGTACCTAAAAGGCGGGCAAGATAGGGGATTGCCCAATTTTCGCATAATTCAATAAACTGATCTTCCCATAACCTATCCTGACTCCGCCTCAAAATAGCGGCCTGCTCCGCCATTATTTCAATCATACTGCGCAATACATGGGGATTGTCTGCCAATCCATCTTCGTGACGGTATATGGCAGGAATCATTTCCCACAATTTTTCAGCAAAATATCTTTCAAACCGGTCTTCAGCGATGGTTTTCATATTAACTTATTCCTTTTATTTGAATGGAGCCTTGTTCAAAATCAAAATAAAATCCTGTCGGAGGTACCTGAGCATGACTAATAAAAGGATCTCCATTCCAGAAAATAGCCAGAACACTTATCGTGCCTTCTGCAGAAAGAATTTCTTTATACAATTCAGAGCGAAAAAGGGGTTTGCCAATGCCAATATTTTCGGGGGCAAGTCTGCCTGACTCAGAATTGGTAATCCTGTTTAATATATTCCTGATGACTTCTTTTTGGAGATAACGAGGATCTGTTTCGATATCAATGATAAGGTTTACCGGCAGTCCCTGGGCCTGTTCTACCTGAATGGGTATAGTCGGATCGCATACCTGACCAAGCCTTTGAGAAATATTTCCTTTTATTCCAGGCTCACCCAGATACCAGAATAGAGCGACTGCACTTTGCCGTACTCCATGCCAACGCCATTCTGACTGGATGGCTCTCACCCCCGGCATGGATAAAATTACAGCCTCCATATCCGGGATGGAAATCGCTCTACCCAGAATGAGAGCAGAATCAGGCGCATGGGTTCGTAAATCCTTCTCGTCCTCTGCATCTGCACCGCCATAGGCAGGAATGGGGTTAATGATACTTTTTAGCCCTGGTACAGGGGTATCAATCTGAGTAATAGTCCCGGCAGATGGATGGGCTTTTCCAGCCCCAAATCTATAATCACCCCGCACATTATCCACTCCTGTGGTTAAACGCCTGCCTCTGATGCCATCACCAAAAATAACCAGAGATTTCCCTTCATCATTTTGCCGTACGATATAAACTTCATCCTCCGGGTTTGTGCCAAAAAAGCTGTTTACTTCGGTCCATTTAACGCCGTTTACATATACACTCAAAGTATTTTTAATCCCCTGATCATTAACAATAGTTGGGGCAAGAAGATAGGTGAGTGGGCTTTTCTTGAGAATAAAAGTCTGATTTTTAACATTGGCATTCCCACTTCCCAGAATTTCGTTAAACACAGATTCACCCCGACTGACCTGAACCGTATTGCCAAATACTTCAACAGGAAAATGTAACGGAGAATCCCAGCCTTCACCCGGATTAAGAGAAATTTGAGAGGTTTCAAAATCTACCG
>JAGQVA010001343.1 GCA_020438265.1 Bacteroidota bacterium | reverse complement strand
TTTGATCTGAGTACATTTAGCTTTGGTGATATTCATGTGGGAACTCATAGCATCAGGGTGCCAAAAGGCCGTCAGTCCTTTGTTTTGAATCTTCGTTTTGATCCCTCATTTGACTACATGGTCAGGGTGAGCGGGAGACTGGATACAGTTTCAGGAGTTGTATCCTGGGATTTCATTACGCTGGATACCCTTACTGAAAATATTCCTTTTCTGGATGGATTTCTTCCTCCTAATGTAAATTCCCCCGAGGGAGAGGGTTCTGTGTATTATTCCATTCTACCCAAACAAGCCTTGCCAAGCGGGACTCAGATTCAGAGCCAGGCTTCTATTCTGTTTGACTCAAACCCGGCCATCAACACCAACCTTTGGGTGAATCAGACTGACGAAGACGCACCAGCCAGCACCATGTCTGCTTCAGTGGTGAATGATACGCTGATTTCTCTGTTGTTAAATGGAGCAGATGCAGTTTCAGGTGTAGAAGGTTATCGAATCTTTGTCAGCAAAAATGGTGAGCCTTTTACTTCGTTGTTTACTGTTGGTAATGAACCTCAGGAACTGACCGGAACACCCGGAGATACCTATGCTTTTTATTGCGAGGCAATCGATAGTGCAGGAAATCAGGAACATAAACCTGCTTTAGCTGAAGCAACAGTAAATATGCCGGTAGGCATTTCCGATCTGAATGAAGAAATGGCTGTTTTCAGGATTCAGCCTAATCCCAATAATGGTCAGTTTGTGATAGTAACAGAAAAGAACATTCGCAATGCGCGTCTGGAAGTATGCACAATTGAAGGAAAAGTGGTATTTACTGAATCTTTTTCCTCTGAAGCGGACGAAGCATTTCCCGTATTACTGGACATATTGCCCTCCGGTATGTATCTGGTTTCCATTTCTACTTCAAAAGGTGTGTACCAGGCACAGCGATTATTACTTGTAAAATAATTGTCAGGAAAATCGTTTAGGATGGATGTTTTTCGGGAAAAATATTTCAAATTGAGTTTATGACAAAAATCAGAGTCATTGCTTTTGATGATCATCCTGCTGTAAGGCAGATGCTTGAATTGCTGATAGATGCACAGCCTGACATGATATGTGTGGCTACATGGCCGGATTGCAATGACCTGTTTAAGCGAGTGGAAAAAGCAGCACCAGATGTGGTGGTGATGGACATTTCCATGCAGGGAATGAATGGCATTGAAGCCGTTGGGCACCTCAAATCCTGGTTTCCTGATCTTCATATTCTGATGCAGACAGTCTTTGAGGATTCAGACCGGATTTTTGAAGCGATCTATGCGGGAGCTTCCGGGTATATTTTGAAAAACAGTGGTAATGACGCCATTATCCAGGCGATACGCGATGTTCATCTGGGAGGCTCTCCCATGACTCCGAGTGTAGCGACACGGGTACTGGAAAAATTTCGGATGACACCACCAGGAAGTAATGTCTCTGAAGATTTTCAACTCTCAACCCGTGAAAAAGAAGTCCTGGCACTGTTGGTGGACGGTCTTAGCTATAAAATGATTGCTGCCAGACTAGACATTAGTTACCACACTGTAGATGCTCACATTCGAAGAATCTATGACAAACTCCATGTCAATAGCATGGGGGAAGCGGTTAGTAAAGTGATTCGTA
>JAGQVA010001342.1 GCA_020438265.1 Bacteroidota bacterium | reverse complement strand
CTGGATATCGATGGGGTAGACACAGAAGAAGATGATCTTCGTCAGCGAGGTCTTGAATTGGGAGCAGCAAAATTTGCACGTGGGGAAGGAATGTGGTACGGAGATAATGAATTGTATTTTGCCTGCACGGTTGGAGGAGAGAAAAAACAGGGGCAAATTTTTCGGTATTACCCTAGCCCTTATGAGGGAAAAGAACAGGAAAAGGATTTTCCGGGTGTTTTAGAGCTTTTTGCTGAACCTGATAACTCCAACCTGTTACAAAACTGCGACAACCTTACGATCGCCCCCAATGGAGATTTAATCGTCTGTGAAGACAGAGAAGAAGCGCGAATTATTGGAATTACTCCCAAAGGGAAATATTATTTATTAGCGGAAACGGTGAAGTATCGCTCCGAATTCGCTGGCGCCACTTTCTCTCCGGACGGCTCTACGCTATTTGTAAATATTCAGCATGCGGGAATTACGCTGGCTATAAACGGTCCCTGGAATTTTCATCGCTCCTGATATCTGAAATCAACCTTGAATAATCATGAACACCAAAATCTATTCTTTTTATCTTTTATTGGGATTTTTAATCTCTTCCCTTTGCGTTTCAGCTCAGAAGCTTTCCTTAGGAGGGAAATTAGGTAGTACAATTATTAAATCAGAAAACAGCATTTCTACTCAGTCTTCAGAAGCAGGCATATTCGCTACCTATACCACCCAAAATTTCAAACTCGGTCTTCAATTAGAGGTGAACTATCTTAAATGGAATGAGAAAAATAGTTTTGCAGCCAATCATGAGTTCCAAATACCGATTTTGGGTGTCATGCCCCTTGACAGGCGTAATCGGATATCTCTTCACGCAGGACCTTATCTGGGAGTAGGTTCTACCCAGCCTTCAACTACGATGAGTGCGCCCAAAAGAGACTGGAGTTGGGGATTAAAATCTGGCGTTCGGTTTCGCCTTCCGGTTAATGATAATATTAGTCTGGTTTCTGACGCCAGGTTGGGATGTGAAGTCGCACGGAGCCCCTCACAACCCTATTTACAGGAAGGAATTGGAAGTGAAAATTATACGCTCCCCCTTCAGCGGCAGTTCTCCTTCCATTTTAGTATTGGAATTGATTTTAAATCCGGTAAAAAGAAAGCTTTCCGTATAAAGCGGGATATGCGAAAAAAACCGGTGTTAAAAAATTAAAACATTAGGCCAAAGCTTAAGGAAATTCGCTGGAAAGTATAAAATTGCTCAATCCGGCTTCCAAAGGAATTATATCTCTCCGTAAGGGTTTGAACTCGATATCCTCCTGTAAACACATAGGCCAGACCGGAAGGAGTGTGAATTTTCATGCCTAATCCACCTTCAAACATATAACCCCCGTCTGCCTTGAAATCTTCAAAAACAGGTTCTCCCCAACCCCAAAACTGTTCTTCTCTTGTATAAAGGGGAATCGAATAACCTCCCCTGATATAATAATGAGGGGTGGCTTTTTGCTTGAGAATATCTCCTCTGATATCAATAAAAGCAGGGAGAATAGCCCCGTCGTTAATCATATTGATTCCAATTCCCCCGCCTACAGAAAGGAAACGATTGAATTTATATCCGTTAACCATTTCAGGGTTGAATACCGAGTTCTTTTGTTCTTCGGAATAA
>JAGQVA010001341.1 GCA_020438265.1 Bacteroidota bacterium | reverse complement strand
CCCCTGCTTCAAACCAGCCTTTTACCGCTTCAATATATTCCTCTTTAGGAATGGGTGGTTTTTCGCGATGATTACCAGCAGCGTCAATCCCCGGCTCCCAGGCCCATAAAACCAGCTCATGTTCGGTCAGGTGCTCCATAACTTCGTGATGGGATCTGCCTCCGTTTCTTTTAGGGTCAAGCATAGATTCTGCAATTTCTGTTCGGGTTAATCCCTCCCATTTCATGCTTTGGGGAGCCAGACTCCATTCAGGGGCACCCGGTACACCGGAAAAATCATTATTCTCTTTCTGATGGCAGGTATTGCAATTAGTCGCCTGATACCCATGATTTCCTTCACCACGAGCCATACCAAAATAGTGGGGATGGCTGTCTTCGCCTTGTTTGGGGATATTATCACTGGGGTGGCAATTGACGCAACGTTTGTGAGTGAGGACTGCCATCATTTTGTCGAAGTTTTCATCTTCTCTTGGCTGGGCAGGAATTTCTTTTTCTTCCTTTGGGGATTTTTCTGGTTCCGGAATCGTGAAATCTGTCGCAAACAGAAGCGTCGCACAAAGGAAAACGGGCAGGAGATACAACCATCGTTTTTTTCGCATATTGGTGTGTGTTTGAATTGGTTTAACCTTATAAGTGCTAACGCAAAATTATGTATAAAAAACCCTCTTTCGAGCAGAGCTCACACAACGAGGTTGTCACCCTGAGCGTAGTCGAAGGGTCTGGATAGAAGGGCATGGTTGACAAAAAACACCCTCTTCTACTTAGGCCCTTCGACTACGCTCAGGGTGACATTTATATTTTGGGCGAGCTTCGCTCGGATACGGGTTTTTATACATTAATTTGCGTTACTACTTATAATAAGTAAAGATACTATATATAACACCCTCTCATTTGTCTAATCATGTCAAAGTTTACTTGTCAAATAATTCCACTTTACCTCGGCCTTAATTCAGATGGAGATAAACCAAATTCTTTTTTAAAGGCCCGACTAAAATGTGCCAGATCTTTAAATCCCAATTCTAAATAAATATCCGAGGCTCCTTTTTCACTGGTTAAAAGCAGCTCTTTTGCCTGATTCAGTCGATTTTTTAAGAGCCATTTATGAGGAGTGGTATGAAATACTTTTCTGAAATCCCGGTTAAAGGTTGACAGGCTTCTGCCAGATAAATCAGCCAGGGCAGGCAGAGGAAGATGAGAAGCCTGATGATAATGCATAAACTCCCTCAGGTTTGCCTTGACAGGCTTTGAAAATTTATAAAAAAGCGCCAAATGATCAGGATTGGCTTCAATAATTCCTAAAATAGCTTCTTTGGTTTTTAAATACATCAGGTGTTTATCAGGAACCTGATTCTCAGTAGCGTATAGAATAAGGCTGTTGTATAAGCCCTTTAGAATTGTATTATTTCCCAGGTTAACTACTGGCTCACGAATCTCTCTTTCCGGAATTTTATAGCCTAATTCCTGAATAACTTCTTTGATAAAAGCATCATTTAGCACCATTGCGTTGACGATAGCATACCCCTCATCATCATCCCAGGTTTTGAAATAATTGAGTTCTGTGAGTTTTCTCACCATACAAAAATTACCTTTGGGGATAGTGTATAATTTATGCTTTAACCTTATGTTTAACTGGCCT
>JAGQVA010001340.1 GCA_020438265.1 Bacteroidota bacterium | reverse complement strand
GGGTAATAAAAGGCAAAATTCTATATGGAAAATTGCTTTCATCCACCCAAATGGCGCCATTCTCCCCTACCCCTACCTGGCCATACAAAAACGTCAGATCCACTCCGGCAAAATCAGCAGGGGTTTGGCTCTCATTTAATTCCATTGTTCCATCGATTTCTTTAACTACTGAAACAATCACTGGATTATCCGGATGTTTTTTCTTAACCCACGCAGCCAAATCTTGCGGAATATCTCCAATTTCACTAATTGCCTGATGGTTTTGAATGAAATTTTCAAGCGGGCTTCCAACTGCCTCAAAATCTGGAATTTCAGGAAGAGGAGTTGATGAAGGTTTATTTCTGCGAATTGAGGTTAATATATCAGCTTTACTCATTTGCTTTTTGTTTTTGGTACCAGGCACGGAAACTCTGCGAGGGAGGACTCGGCAACTCTCTGGATTTTCCCCAGGGATTAAACCGATTATAAACAAAGGCTCTCGGCAGAATTTTTAAAAAGCTGCGGGCCATTTTTCCGGAGAACCGATACAAACCAGGGCGAGCCAATACTTTTCCTGCAATTTTTAATGGAAAAGATTTACCACTTTCCAGAAGATTTTCTTCAGCCACAATTTGCCTCCATTTATACAACTGTTGGTGAATATCTATTTTCACAGGGCAAACATCCGAACAAGAACCACATAAAGTAGAAGCAAAAGGCAGGTCTTTATATTTTTTCAGATCAACTCCCGGTGTAAGAATAGACCCAATCGGGCCCGGAATGGTATAACCATAACTATGTCCTCCACTACGCCGATAAATCGGGCAGGTATTCATGCAAGCACCGCATCGAATACATTTCAGGGAATTGCGAAAATCTTCTCGTCCCAGATGCTCTGAACGGCCATTATCAACTATGACGATGTGCATTTCTCCTCCCGGCTTGGGCCGGTGATGATGAGAGGTATAAATGGTTACCGGCTGACCGGTAGCACTCCGCGCCAGAAGGCGAGTAAATACTCCCAAATGTTTTGCCTGAGGCAAAATCTTTTCAATTCCCACACAGTGAATTTGCACCGGCGCCAAATGAACGCCCATATCGGCGTTGCCTTCATTGGTTGCGACCACAACTCCGCCCGTGTCTGCAATGGCAAAATTGACACCTGTAATCGCCGCCTCGGCGTGGAGAAACTTCTGCCGCAAATCCTGTCGGGCAGCTTCAGTCAAAACCTGAGGATCTGTCATTCCTTCCGGTGTATGGAGTTTTTGGTGAAACAGTTCCCCGATTTCCTCCTTTTTCAGGTGAATGGCTGGCATCACGATATGACTGGGAGGTTCGTCTTTTAGTTGAATAATTCGTTCCCCCAGATCCGTATCCACCACTTCTATTCCTTTTTTTTCCAGAAACGGATTCAGCCCACACTCTTCAGTCAGCATGGATTTGCTCTTGACAATCCGGGAAACCTTATGCTTTTCAAGAATCGAATATACAATTTCGTTATGGGCTTTTTTATCCACTGCCCAATGGACTTTCACACCGTTTTTTAAGGCATTTTTTTCAAATTCTTCCAGATAATGATCCAGATTTGAAAGTACATTATTTTTAATTGCAGAAGCCAGTTCCCTGAGTGTTTCCCATTCAGGAACCGGAGTCGCGAT
>JAGQVA010001339.1 GCA_020438265.1 Bacteroidota bacterium | reverse complement strand
ATAATTCGATTTCATATCCCAACTCTTTAAAAACGGTTAATAGCTCCCTTTTTGATTCTTCTTCCGCTGTCAATAATTCAAAGAATTCATTTCTCAGTTCATTCATTTTCTCATCAAAATCAATATTCTCATCCCGGTTGACGAATTCAATATATTTGCTGGGAACCAAAGAATAATCCTTATTTCTTATTTCATCAATAGTGGCAGAATAGCAATATTCAGGAATATTCTGATATTCAGATTCAGCTTTAATTTGCTGCCAGGTGTGATATGTGGAAGCTACTTTTTCAATATCCTTTTTTAATAATTGGGTGAACTTCTTTTCAAAGGGAGAACCCATTTCTCGTAAATCCATGAAAAGAACTTCATTTTGCCTGTTTCGATAGTTTTTAGTTAGATCATTTTGTTCAATGGTCCTTTCGGATTTATTGTTATTTATAATCCAGATAGTTACACTGATATTAGTAGTATAGAACATACTTTGAGGCAAAACCAGGATGGCTTCAATCAGTTGGTTTTCAATCAGCTTTTTCCTGATTTTATATTCATCTCCACTTCCAGACAAAGCCCCATTAGCCAAGATAAAACCAGCTACCCCGTTTTGCGATAATTTTGATACCATGTGCAAAATCCAGCCATAGTTTGCATTTCCAGTCGGTGGCACTTCATACCCTCGCCATCTGGGATCGTCAGTTAATTCATTGTCAGCTCTCCAGGCTTTGAGGTTAAAAGGAGGATTGGCCATGATAAAATCAGCTTTCAAATCCGGGTGCTGATCTTTGGAAAACGTATCAGCGGGCACCTCTCCCAGGTTGGCGGCAATTCCCCGGATAGCCAGGTTCATTTTTGCCAGTTTGTAAGTCGTGGCGGTCAGTTCCTGCCCATAAATGGAAACCTCCTTTTTATTGCCATGATGACTTTCGATGAATTTGATCGACTGGACAAACATACCGCCAGAACCACAGGCGGGATCGTAAATGATTCCCTTATAAGGCTCAATCAGTTCCGCTATCAGGTTTACAATGCTCTTTGGGGTGTGTAGAACTCACCTTTCCCCTTTCCTTCCGCCAGAGCGAATTTACTGAGGAAATATTCATAAACCCTTCCGACAATATCCTGCTGTTTGTCCTTCAGGGTGTCGATATTATTGATGGTATCCAGCAAAGCAGCCAGTTTGCTGACGTCCATATTCAGCCGGGAGAAATAATTATCAGGAAGGGCACCTTTGAGGGTAGGATTATTCTTTTCGATGGTATGCAGGGCGGTATCAATTTTGATAGCGATGTCATCCTGCTTGGAATTTTCCATGATGAAGGACCAGCGGGATTCGGGAACAAGGTAGAATATATTTTTTTTGAGATAGAATTCTTTGATATCTATAAATTTCTCGAATCCCTCTTCAATGATTTCTTCTCTGCGTTCTTCAAACTTATCACTGACAAATTTGAGGAATATCAGCCCCAAAACGACGTGTTTATACTCTGATGATTCGACCGTTCCCCTGAGTTTATTTGCGGAATCCCAGAGGGTTTCTTCCATGCTCTTTTGTTTCTTGGCTGCTGTTTTGGCCATAGATGTCTCGGTTGGTTTAGAGGTTCATTCATACCCATAGGCAGAAATAAAAAAAGGCATGTTTCA
>JAGQVA010000132.1 GCA_020438265.1 Bacteroidota bacterium | reverse complement strand
TGTCTCCTCCGCTACCAACCCGCTGCAAGGTATCTACTGTAATAATTGTACTGATGTGCTCCAGGCCTAATCCAGAGTAATTTTCCTTTGCTTCCAACTGGTTCAGGTGTAATTCAAGCCTTTTGGATGGGGCAACAAAAACAGCCAGACTGGCTGTCAATGAATCCAGGTAAAAGTGTTTGAAATTGAGTTTGCCTGTCAAAAGCGTATCGTAACTCTGGACAGTTGAATCATGATAAACCAAAGCTCCGTCCCGAATCATAATGGAAGCCAGCTCGACATTAAATATCCGTGAACTCCCTCCCCCTTCCGGGGATTTTAAATGATCCAGAATACAATTCAGATTCATTTCATCATTAGATCTCCGGTACAGATTAACTCGGGGTTTGATCAGATTGATCCCGCTAATGCTAATATCCTGAATTTCATCCTTCTCAAACAGAATTTGCCATAAGGAAATATCGAGCATGTTTAACTGCAGGGATTCGAGTCTGAGAATTGACTCATCCAGGCAATCATACACCTCAAGGTCATTCAGGGTAGCCTTGAGAGGTAACATGACATCTACCTTTCCCAGCTCAACCCTTGTTCCCAGTTTTTTTTCAATAAACCGGGTAGAATGTTTTACCAGCCAGGATTGTATATCGGGAGTAGAAACCAGGATAGTCAGTATAAAAAACATTGCCAGAAACCCTCCTGCTGAAAACAGGAGGAATTTGAGCAATATGTTCAATACTTTTTTCAAGGATTTGTTTTTAACACGTAAATATACATTGGCTTTGAATTCAACGCCTCATATAAGCAAAAGTTTTATTAGACTCTTGCAATTTTCTATCCAAAAAGACAGCGATTTTTTCATATTTTTGCATCCTAAATCGAAAAAATGATCATTTTAGCGATAGAATCTTCTTGTGATGAGACTTCGGCAGCTGTCATCAAGGATTCCAACATCCTTTCCAATATTGTTAGTTCCCAACTTCAACATAGTGACTATGGAGGGGTAATCCCCGAACTGGCCTCCCGGCTCCACCAACAGCAGATTGTCCGGGTGGTGAAAAAAGCGCTGCAGACAGCCGAGGTTGAGAAAGAAGAACTGAATGCCGTTGCCTTTACCAGAGGTCCAGGCTTATTAGGTGCTTTGCTCGTAGGCATTAGTTTTGCCAAAACTTTTGCTTTTGGACTTGGCATTCCCCTGATTGAAGTCAACCACATGGAAGCACATGTATTGGCCAATTTTATCGATTCTCCCCAACCCGAATTTCCTTTTATCTGCCTGACCGTATCTGGCGGACATACACAACTAGTCCTGGTCAGGGATTATCTCAATATGGAAATTATTGGCGAAACCATTGACGATGCAGCTGGTGAAGCGTTTGATAAAGCAGCCAAAATCATGGGACTCCCTTACCCTGGCGGTCCTTTGATTGATAAATATGCCAAAGAAGGAGATATTCATGCTTTCCAGTTTCCAACACCTGATGTAGGGAAATATACCTTTAGTTTCAGCGGGCTGAAAACCTCCATTTTATACATGCTTCGGGATGGGATCAAAGAGAATCCCAAATTTATTGAGGATAACCTGAATGATATTTGTGCCAGTTATCAGCATAGAATTATTACGATTCTCCTGGATCAGTTAAAACTCGCGGCTGAAGAACATCATGTAAAACATCTGGCAATTGCCGGAGGCGTTTCAGCCAATTCTTTGCTTAGAACACGATTCCAGGAATTGTGTGATCAAAACGGCTGGCAAGCTCATATTCCTGCTTTTGAATACTGCACCGATAATGCCGGAATGATTGCAATTGCGGCTCATTATAAATATGTGAAAGGAGAATTTGCGGATTTGGATGTGGTGCCCTTTACCCGGGGGAAAGGGTAATCTTTATTGGGCTTTCTTATATACCCTAATTTTACCTGTTTCTATTAGGCAGATTCAATTATATTTGCCGCTAATGATGAAATTATTATCTAATTTTTGCGCCCTGTTGGTAGTTGGTTTTCTGGCTACTGAGTTTTTAACAGCTCAGACAGCCATTGTCAAAGGAAAAGTAATTAACCAGACCAATGAATCTATTCCGGATGTAAATATCAAAGTCCTGGAGCATCAACCAGTCATTCAATCCAAATCCGATTCAGAAGGAAATTACCGATTATCCCTGCCAGCGGGAAAAACCTATCGAATACAATTCTCCCACGTGGCTTACGAACCTTCCATTCTTGAAATTTCTGTCCTGGATGGCCGCACGTACGATAAGCCTGTCAAAATGCTGGATCTCAAAGCGGAGGATGTGAATATATATGGCGAAAAAGATCCTACGAGTATTGGCAATGACGCTATGTTGGTAAGCCCGATCAAAATGGACAAGGTCATGGAAATGCCTACGCTGGTGCCAAGTGTAGAAGCATTTACCAAATACCAGCCAGGTGTTGCGACAACCTCAGAGTTCTCCTCTCAATATGTAGTAAGAGGGGGAAATTATGATGAAAACCTGGTTTATGTAAACGGAATACAAATCTACCGCCCTTTTCTCACTCGGTCCGGCCAGCAGGAAGGACTTGGGTTTTCCAATGCGAGTATGGCGCAGGGACTTCGTTTTAGCACGGGAGGTTTTGGTGCTCAATATGGGGATAAGATGTCATCCGTTTTGGATATCACATACCGAAAACCCAGTGAGTTCAGAGCAACGGCTGAATTAGGTATTATTTCTACCAATCTACACGCTGAAGGAATTACAAAAAATAAAAAACAACCCCAGAAACCGGGGAAATTTACCTGGTTGATGGGAGCCCGGAGATTCTCTATGGGTTATTTTTTGAATAGCCTGGAAACCAGTGGCGAGTATACGCCCAGCTTCCTTGACTATCAGGCGATGTTTACCTACACGCCCAAAAATGTCTCCAGAGAGCCCAAGTACAAGGTTTCCAATGGCGATACAACGGATATTATTTATTATCCTAATGAGCGGCTGGTGTTTACTTCCTTTTTTGCAGTAACCCGAAATCGCTACCTTTTTGAACCTTTTGGAAGGGAAACGACATTCGGTACGATTCAGCAGGCTTTCAGATTAAGAGTTGCTTTTGAAGGAAGGGAATTGAGCAGCTATACAACTGGCCTGGGGGCTTTAATGGCTGAATATCGCCCAACTACCCGTTTGTACTTTAATACAATTCTGACAGGCTTTCAAACCCAGGAAACGGAGCGATTTGATGTGGAAGGTGGTTATCTTCTGGGAGAAGTCAATACCAATTTTGGTTCATCTGAATTTAATGAATCCGAGTTTGATCTGGGTATCGGAACACAGTTCAGGCACGCCCGAAATTACCTTCAGGCTCAGGTAGGAAGCGCTGAAGTGAATGGCCGGTGGGTTTCTGATAATAAAGTTCGTCATCGTTTATTATTCGGAATAAAAGGCCAAACACAGCTTATTGAGGATGATTTAAAAGAATATACAGCCCTGGATTCTGCAGGTTATCTGGTGGACTCAACAGGGCAATTTGGTATTCTGGAATATATTCGTGGCCAGGTCAATCTGAGCAGTACCTTATTCAAATCCTATATTCAGCATGAATGGGCCCTTACGCCTACACTTTCTCTGAATAGCGGGTTCAGGGCGGTTTATTATGATCTGATTGATAACTGGATGTTTAGCCCAAGGGTTCAGCTTCTTTACAAAGCGAAAGAAGATATTGACGGAGAAACGAAAATGCGCCTTCGACTTGCATCCGGACTTTACCAGCAACCGCCTTTTTACCGGGAGTTTCGCCGTTTTGATGGTACTGTCAACCTGAATATCAAACCTCAAAGCTCTCTTCATTTTATCGGAGGAATGGAATATCGCTTTTTCGCATGGGGACGTCCTTTTCACCTGATTACAGAGGCCTATTACAAAAGGCTTTATAATTTAATTCCTTATGAGGTCCAAAACGTCAGAATTCGCTATTATCCGGATAAAGTCGCAAATGGATATGCTGCGGGAATCGATGCCAGGTTGAATGGTGAATTTATCAAAGGAGTGGATTCATGGATTAGTCTGGGTTTGCTCAAAACCGAAGAAGATATTCTTGGAGATGATATTGGTTATGTGCCACGCCCGACGGATCAGCGATTTACCTTTGCCATGTATTTTCAGGATGAGCTACCAATTAATCCTACCTATAAGGTTCATGTAAGTTACGTGTACGGCAGCGGAATGCGTTTTGGACCACCCCGAAATTTTGATTTCAGGACTTATTATGATTTCCCTGCTTATCACCGGGCTGACATTGGTTTTAGCAAATTGATTACGCTTCAGGGAAAATCAGAAAGGCAAAACAAGAAAGGAATTGAATCCATCTGGCTTACGGTGGAAATCTATAATCTTCTTCAGAGAGAGAATACCGTTTCCTATGTATGGATTAAGGATTTACAAAACCGCTCTTACGCTGTTCCCAACCATTTATCAGCAAGGTTATTAAACGTCAGAGCAATTTTTAAGCTGAGATAGAATTGATTGAGTTGATATTAAATTGAAACACTGAGCCACGGAGATTTATAATTTTCTCTGTGGCTCAGTGTTTAATCTTCAGGCTCCGAAATCTGCCTCAATCTAAGCGAATTTATGATAACCGATAGATTTCCATAATCTCATTCAAAATCTTCCGGAAATCGATATTCAGATCTATCAGGTTACCTGTCTCGATATCAAAAACCCATCCTAAAACCTGGATTTCCCGTTCCTGAGCGGCAAGCTGATACTCTGCTGTTTTGATTACATTCATGCATTGTTCCTGGACATTCAGCTCGATCAATCGTTTGTATTTGGCTTCCTCATCCTGAATTTTATTTAACTCATTTTTGTGGAGGCGATATACGTCCCGGATATTTCTTAACCAGGGATTCAGAATCCCCAGATCGGCCGCTTGCATGGCTGCTTTGACCCCACCACATCCGTAATGGCCACAAACCACAATATTTTTTACCTTCAAATGGTTGACAGCATAATTGATTACTGACATGGCGCTCAGGTCAATCGCCGGAACCATATTGGCAATATTTCTATGGACAAAAACCTCTCCTGGCTGCGCTCCCATCAGGTCTTCTGCAGTTACCCGGCTGTCAGCACATCCAATGTAAAGGACCTCTGGAGCCTGCCCTTTTGCCAGGTTTTTAAAATAGTTCTCGTCCAGTTGTAGTTTATCGGCAATCCACTTTTGGTTGTTTTCAAAAATTCGGTGTATTTCCATAAAGAATAGGAATTGAAAAGTAAGTTAATTGTGAGAGAATAACAGGAAAGGATAAAAAGTTTGCATCTGGTCCTTTCTTGCAAAAAATGATTGCAAAACCCTGTCAAATTAGGTGTTTCATCCCTACTTGTCAAGTAAGTTATTAGCATAAACACTTCCTGAAACCTTCCTGCGCTATTTTTTAATCTCTCTTTAATCTGAGCCTTTAGAAATTCTAATCTCTTTTTAATCTCCTGTCACTCTTGCAAAAGTGGTGGGTGGTTAGCTCTGATTTTACCACATAGTCACATTCGCATAAGTATATCAGCTTCCACATAGAAAAGAAAGAAATCATAGATAATCCCAATTCCAGGCTTTCTATTTCTTCTATGCTTTCTTCTTTTTAAAAAATTTCTATAGGCGAAGCCGTGGCTATGTGGCAAAAAATGACGCGCTCCACAAAACTTGGGTTTTCCTCTACGAAAAGTCTGGAGAGCAGGCTGAGTTAATCCAAACACTACTTTTGAAATTTTGGCCCAGTGAATTGCACCAAAATACATAAAAAGCTCCAAATGGGACATTGCCATTCCTGGCTGGTTTTTTAGCCAATTTCATTGTTTTGTGAATGAAAAATAAATCCCTTTCCTTAATAATATCCATGGCAAAATGTGTTTTTCCCCAAAGATTTTGCCTATCTTTCGGGCCGTTATTATTGAATTTGGATCTATTAAAACGAATAAAACCATTCTTAAAAATACTATAAAGCCTTGTTCTGGGCTTTAGTTTCACATATTTTTTATTTACCCATTATTTTTGATTATGCAACATAAACGTGTAAAATTTATTCCCCCTAACAAACCACGTGTTAATTTTCAAATGGTTTTGCGCAAAAGAGTTGAAGCCTACTTCAAAGAAAATAATATCTCAAAGTATGGGGACTTTAGGATGATTTTTAAAACCATTGCAATGCTTTCGATGTACTTTGTGCCTTATGCATTGATTATGACAAATTCATTTAGCAATGGCCAGATGCTTTTGATGACAGCAATCATGGGTGTAGGATTAGCTGGAATAGGGCTCTCTGTTATGCACGATGCTAATCACGGCGCATATTCTGATAATAAACTGGTCAATACAATTATGGGATTTTCCCTTAACATTGTAGGAGGATGTGCAATGACCTGGAAAGTTCAACATAATGTTTTGCACCATTCCTATACCAATATTCCTGGTTATGATGAAGATATCAGAGACAGGAAAGTAGTAAGACTTTCTCCCGATGTAAGACATAGAGGAATTCATCGATTCCAACATATTTATGCCTTGTTTTTATATGGTTTTCCTTCTCTTACCTGGGTAATCTATAAAGACATATTTCAATTGATTGATTACGCGAAGCGGGGACTGATTCAGAATGTAAAAAAAGAAGTTTTTATCCTGGTAGTATCTAAATTGTTCTATTACGCATATATTATCGTTCTGCCTTTGATGGTTCTGGATGTTACCTTCTTGCAATTTTTGGCTGGTTTCCTTTTAATGCATTATGTGGCTGGAATGATCCTGACGGTTATTTTCCAGTTGGCTCATGTGCTTGAAGAAACAGTAATGCCTTTGCCAACGGAAAATGATACAATTGAAAACCAGTGGGCAATTCATCAGATGGAAACTACGGCTAATTTTGCTACACATAATCGCTTGCTGAACTGGTATGCAGGAGGATTAAATTTCCAGGTAGAACATCATCTGTTTCCCCAGGTTTGCCACATCCACTATCCAGCTATTTCTAAAATCGTTAGGGAAACGGCAGAGGAGCATGGTGTACCTTATTATAATAACAAAACTTTCTGGAAAGCGCTGGGCTCTCATTTACGATTCCTCAAAAGACTGGGAGATCCAAACATAGATGAGGCTACGCTGAGAACGGCAACTTTGGCTGATTATCAAAGCTGATTCCAGAAAGTCTGGTATTTCTCTAAGAAACCCGGATTAATACTGATCCCTAAACCTGGTGCGTTTTGCAGATGCATCAGGTTTATTTTTGCTTTTTGGTTAAATCTCAGGGAAGGATCGCTAATATCTTCTTCAAGTAAATATTTACCCAGACCTCCCTCATTCGCAGTGAGATCCTTTGCCAGGGATGAGAATATCAGGCCTGCTGAAGTAAGCAAACTCGTTTCTCCAAAATGGGCTCCCAGTTGACAGGTATAGCCATTCTGAATGAGATAATGATAGATATTTAACGTCTGAAGAATTCCTCCGTTTTTAGAGATTTTCAGATTAAAATGGTTGCATAAATGATTCTCTACCAGGGTTTTCGCTTCCTGGAGGGTTGTAATGGATTCATCAGCCATTATTTTCACCTGATCCCCAAAGAGCCGGGTGATTTCTCCCATGAGCGTTTCATGTCCTTTGGGAAAAATTTGCTCAAAGACAGTAACCCCCTGATTTATCAGCGAAGGTATTTGCTCTGTTGCGTCTTTCAGATTCCAGGCTGTATTTACGTCTACACGGAGCGGAATATCAGGAGAAAAAGCATCCTTGATCAGCCTTAATTTTTCAAGATTATCCTTCAAATCTGTACCGACTTTCAGCTTTATTTCCGGAAAATCAAAAACTGTAAGCTGATTGAGCACCTTTTGGTAATGGTTGGTATTTCCTGAAGGAACGACTCCGGAATAGGTAACTTCATGGTTCATATCTCCTCCAAGGATTTCAGTCAGCGACTTTTTTTGATCTTTGCCCCAGGCATCCAGAAGGGCCAGTTCAAACCCGCATAAAGCTGCCGGGCCAATGCGCGCACCCAAATCCTGCAGAATAAAGGCTTTCATTTCTTCAAGATCTGCGAATGAGCGCTGATCCCAGATAAATTTGGTTTGGATAAGGTCCTCAATGACCGAATGAGGCGTTTCCCCCGTTACATAGGGCCGTGGACAGGTTTCTCCATAACCTTTGATTCCAGAAAAAGTTTCCAGCTCAACAATTGTCGAGCTGGATTTCCAGGTTGAATTATTTGACTGTGAAAACTTTACCCTTAAAGGGACTTCAACCTGGTAAACATTTATATTTTTGATTTTCATGCTGCCTGAGGATTTTCCGGGAAGAGTGTTCTGATTTTTGCTGATTTTGTTAGGGAGCATACAGATCTTTTCACAATTTTTACTGCAATCCTTATCAGATTGGTCGTATTAATGGGGCCCATGGTAATCAGACCATGACCTTCCGCATGGTTTTTATTTGTTTGGGCAAAGAAAGCAATATCTGGATCAGCCAAATGTTTTTCATCAATTTTAGCTGAAGTATCAGTAACCACGTTTTCAGTTTTGATTACGGTTCCTGTTTTCGCACAAAAAGTTTCGGGATAGTGAGTCTGACCAATATAATTTCTCAGTTGTTTGACTTCTTCAGGCATCTCCTCTCTGAAACTGGGATAATATTGTTCAAGGGTTTTTTTAATTTTCTGATAAGACCGAAAAGTGAGAGCATCTGCCCAGAAAAAGGACTTACAGGAGACCAGTTTATGAAAAAACTTAATGGAAAGTTTAATCCCTGTTTTTTGAATAAGAGAGCTCCCTCTGTATTCACTTTTGATTACTGTCTGTCCAAAGTAAATGGTGAAATAATTTTCCCCGTTGATGTTAAACTCATTGATTCTCAAACCGGTAAAACCCACCACCTGATCACCATTCATGTAGAATGAATAATAATTGTTTTTGGCTACACGGTCCATGAAATATTCTTTGGTATAGGAATAATAGGGTTGATACACTTCCCACATTTTATCCTTTAATTCCTGGGACAATTGATTGTCGCGAATAACTACTTGAAGATCCATTTGTTTGCTTGTTGTTGTTTGTCTACTATACATTAAGCGAACAAAAGGTTACCCGGGAGGTATCATTTTTTTTGAAAAAATAAATTTCAGTTACAATCCCTTCAACTCCATTGAACAGATTTTAAACAGGTCGTTACCCAATTCTCCGAATCATTTCCAGACACATTCTGCTATTATGATAAGGAGCTTTCCAGGGACCAGCTTTATCTTCCTGGAGCAATTGCCCATGCTCATCCCGTCCCCAAAACCACTCTCCATGCTCTGTGTCTTTGATATATGTCTGGATGAAATTCCAGCAATTTATTGCGGCAAGTTTATATTTTTCTTCACCACTCAACTGCCATGCATTCCAGAAACCCACTACCGCCTCTGCCTGCGGCCACCAGTGTTTATTTGTATCGATATGACTGTCAAGTTTTTCATTAAAAACTGAACCGTCAATATCCAGACCGTTCTCAAGAGTTGCTTTTGCCATTTGGATTGTGACTGGAATGACTTTTTCCAAAATGGATTTTTCGCCCAAAACCTCAGCAGCTTCGTGAAGGAGCCAACTACATTCTATGTCATGTCCGAAAGAAATTTGGCGAGATTTCAGGTTCCATTCTTCATCAAAAAACAGGTGCAAATGACTGGTTTCAGGATCAATAAATTTTTCAATTAATAACAAAATCAGAGATCTCAGTGCGAGCTTTAATTCAGGCTTCGGATAGATGCGAAACAGGTTGGTATAAGCTTCGAGAATATGCAAATG
>JAGQVA010001338.1 GCA_020438265.1 Bacteroidota bacterium | reverse complement strand
AGAAACTACTTTCAGCGCATTTTTAACGGGCAAATAACGCTCCCGATAAAATCCAATCAGAAAAAAGGAAGTTACCCCCAAAATCTCCCAACCTATAAAAAGAATTTCCACACTATTCGCCAGAAGAATAATCAACAGCCCCATATAAAAGAAAAGCACATTATTAAAAAATCGCTTATATCCCCGTTCCCGATGCATATACGTGCGGCTGAATTGAATAATCAAAGCTGTTATTGCTGTAGATACAACCAGATATACAAAACCATAAATATCGAGAAGGAAATTAATTCCAAGTTCTGTTTCCCTGGCGTGATACAAAACCGGCCCGTCATAAACCAGTATCTGCGTTTCCTCCCAAAAGGCCCATAAAAGCACGCACAATAAACCTGCTCCAACTCCTAATACAGGAAGCATGGATGCCCAGTAAACAGGCTTTTCATCTTTATTAGAAAAGAGCTGATTTATCAAAAGACCCACCAGAGGCAATACAGGTAATACAGGAAGTATTTTTTCCATAGTTTATTATTTAATAATATGAACTGGAAGGTTTTCTTTGGTCGCATCCAGAATATAATTGGATGTCATTTTGGGGCCTTTGGTGATCGTTTCTATGATATCGGAACTATGGTTGACACCAGCCAGAGACTGATATGGATAAAAATCTCCTTCAGAAAAACGATAAACCTCACTGTCCCGTGGTGAAAGTGCAACAAGATGTATCCAGCCTTTCAGAAACCATTCGTAAATAGCGGGTGTTGATTGCACAACTTTCAGGATCATCTCAGGTTCCTGTTCAATGATCATAAGCAACCGCATAGGATCATGGGTTTCAACCATTTGCAGCGGAAGTCCGGGCCGTAAATCTCCATCAGCACTGGTAGTTACACCAAAAAGGCCCATTACATGAAAGGGCAATTTGGTTCCTGCCCCCATTTTTTCTTTGTCCATTCGGGAGAAAAAATATTCCAGGTTTATTCCTCCACAAACCACAGGCAGAGGTCCCAGGATTTGTTTGAGAATACTTCCATCCGGGTCTTTTTTATAACAATAGGTTTGATGAAAAGCCCTTCGGTCAAGAAATAGTTTTGACACCCTTGGACGAGATCCCACATAACACAAAGCATTGGTTCCATGTCCAAGCTCAGGGCGAGGTTCAAAATAGGAAACCGAACGATCTTTGATTTGCTGGTGAACATGATGGAGCGGTTTTGCCATATCAATGGAAGCAAAACGACGAGACCTTTCCAAAGCGTTTAAATCCAGGGCCTTCTCAATCAGTTTCAAATATTCCTGATGTTTTTGATAATGCCAATCGCTCAATTTACTGCGATCATAATACCTGATTTCATCACTGGATGTATCATGCATTGCGCCAAGGAAATGCGTTCGATCTTCAAGAATTAACCCTCTTTGGGCCAGCTTTTTCCTGACGCCCTGATGGTTGACCATATAGGCAAACACGCGGGCATTCACCCCACCTGGCCTTCCACTACATGCGCCACAGTCATAAGCTCCATGATGGGGATTATTGGCACTACTGCTACCATGGGCAATCACGTATACCAGATCTGCAAAATTTTCTGTCAGGCTATGAGTAATAAGGAGAGAATAAACGACATCTGCCATTTCCTCTACGGTA
>JAGQVA010001337.1 GCA_020438265.1 Bacteroidota bacterium | reverse complement strand
GTGCTTATCTCTGAAATCGGGTGCAAAGGTAAGAAAAATTGGGGAGAAATGTATAAATTTCCCTGACTTATGGGTTATGGTTGAAAGAAGCCGTGAAACCAATAAAAAAAATCACCTTGATCCGCACGATTTCCCATTCTGGCCTTAATGTATTTTACAGAGTAGTTCTGCTGGGTATTTATGCTTTTTTCTGTTATCTCATGCTGGAAATATCCCTTCAGTATATCCCTTATGATACAGATGTCGCTTTCCTGAAAATCAAGCAGGATTATATCGGAATGGGACATTATCGGCTGGCTTTTTTTGTGCATGCTTATACAGCGGTTTTGGTACTGATCGCGGGATTTACCCAGTTTTCCTTATTTATCAGAAGAAAATATCCTCAAATCCATCGAATGAGCGGTTGGTTGTATGCTGGTGTTGTTTTGGTATTGGCAGCACCTTCCGGTCTGATCATTGGTATCTATGCTAACGGTGGGTTTTTCTCCCAAATGGCTTTTTGTTTACTGGCTGTCTTGTGGTTTTATTTTACCCTGAAAGCAGTTTTGACTGCACGTAAAGGCAATTTTCGGCAACATCGATATTTCATGTATCGCAGTTTTGCCCTGACACTTTCGGCTATTACCCTCAGAGCCTGGAAATATGTGATTGTAGCGGTTTTTCATCCCCGCCCGATGGATGTGTATCAGATCGTTGCCTGGTTGGGATGGGTATTAAACTTGTTAATTGCAGAACTTTATATACAACACCTAAAACGCAAAAACCTATGAAAAAATGGTATTTTTTAGCTTTCGCAATATTGGTATTTGCCTGTAGCAGCGAGAAAACACAAACTGTGAATGAAGAGTCAATTGCGCAAACCGAACCAATTGGTGAATCTGATCATGAAGAAATTGCAGAAAAACTTCTTGAGGCGGTGAATTCAGACGATTTATTGACAAAAGCAATAGGGTATTACGTCGGAGACTTTAATGCTGCCGGATATGATGATTCTAAAAATATTACTCATTTCAACAAAATAAATATATCGGTAGATTCCTTTGCTGAAAATACCATTTTCGGACATAGTGTGGTGGCAGGAAACAGCCGCCCATTTACGGGAACCTATTCTACAGAAAGTAATACCATTATTGCTGAAGCGAGAGAACCTGGAGATGATAAATATGACGGTGTATTTAGTTTTACCTTAAAACCATTTGAAAATGAAATGACAGGCACCTGGAATGCATACAATAAAAACCTGGGCGTTTATAAAAGAAATTATTATTTGCAAAGAGCCCGTTTTGCTTATCAGCCTGAACTTGAGCTTCCCAAAGAAGTGGGATGGGAGGGTTTGAGTGATCATTATCCGGAATTAGATGAAATTGGCGAATTTTTAACCAAAGATGTGGTTAAAAAGAATCCCTCCACCCAGCGTCTGACCAAAGAAGACGTCGAAAATATGTATCGCGGAGACCTTGAAATCATGCGCAACAGTATTTATGCTCGTCATGGGTATTCGTTTAAAAATCGCAAAGTTCGATTTATTTTTGATCGTTATGTAGACTGGTATGTACCCGTCTCGATAGATATCAGGGAGAATCTGACCGAGTTGGAATTGGCCAATATCGACCTGATCAAGCGATATGAGGAACATGCGGA
>JAGQVA010001336.1 GCA_020438265.1 Bacteroidota bacterium | reverse complement strand
CAAAACCGTCAAAAATAAAGGAAAAATGAACAACCCGCTGAAATCCGAGAGTTTTCCGGTAAACCCGTTTCCGAATTCGGCTTTCAGATAAAAATCATTGAGAAGAAGGAGAACCAGCCCAATAAGAAACAGAGGCGAAGTCAGGATTTGGAATCTGTTTTTCATTTGATAGTCGTGAGTTTGCAGGCAATCGGATAAGGTGGTTTTTATGAGGGGAAGGGTTGGTTTGCTGTTTTGCTTTTTTCGCCGTTTTTTAAAGCGGCGCACAAGATAAAAAAAACCCTCCCCGGCCAGGGAGGGCAATTGCTTCAATGAAAATGGTATTGTCTATAATAACGCTGTAGTAGTACCCTGTCTAATTTCTGGATACGTTTTGTTTGTAAGTGATGGTCAAAACCTGAGCCTGTTCGTAGTTTCCTGTCTCAACGACCATCATTTCGTTTTCTATATTAAAAGCTGCATTAATTACTTTTTTGTTTCCGGAAATGTCTTCCTGATAAGCCAGAGGGGAAGTAGCGATCATTTCTTTGCTTTCTTTCTGAATCAAAACATTTCCGTTTTCGCTCATTTTCTGAATCAGTCCACCTTCAGTAGTCAGGGAAATGTCCTCTGGATTTCCACCCGGATAGACGATAAATTCATAAGTGAGGGCATTGTCTTCGGGATAAACCACCAGATCAATATTGAAGTAAATATTTTCGTAAACAATTTTTTTTGCTTCGTCATTTGCAACTATTCCGGTCAGTATCTCCTCGTAATTTCCAGCTTCGTCTACACCATAAATGACGGCTTCATTATCACCCCAGACAAGGTTGAGTTCGTTTTCAAAAACAACTCCCTTACTGGTGAGAAAATAAGACACTTCATTCACTACCCCCTGGAATAAAGCAGTTTTGCTTTTTGTGCTTCCATCCACAGGAGTACCTGCAAACAGCCCGGTCATCTGCGAAAGAATGACTGCAAGGATGGTGAATATTTTAAAACTTTTCATTGTGATAATTTGATTGTTGTTTAGTCTGTGTTGTTATTGTTTTTCTTTGTTATACACAAATTAACGCAATCACAATGGGTCCCGGGATAGGGTTTAGCGTAAATGGTTTTTTATTTCGGATTAATGGGAGATAATTCGTTTGAAGTGCCAAATAAAAACTGACTAAATATTCATTTTTTTGACTTTTTGCGCAAATCTCGTCTGTAAAGGGCGATTTTAACGCAAAGCTGGCACCCAATTTCAAATCGGGTGCCAGCCTAAAAGCCATGGAAGGATATCCCATATTCTGCGCAATAAATAAGGAAAATCGTTAATTGAAATCGTTATTAAGTGCCAGGCGAAGCCGTAGGCACAAAATTAAAGCCTCCTAACTACAGATTATTCCCCTTAATAAATCGAATAATCCAGCCCCAACTCTGACAATTCCTCCACCAACTGGCCACTGGGATTTACCTGCCAGCCTGAACTAACCATAGGGATATCAGCTGCAAACTCTGAATCAATGACTCTGAATCGAAGATCTTTATTCCCCGGATGTTTGGTAAATAATTCTTCCAGTTGCCCCAACAATTCGTCGTTCAAATCCTGATTATTAATTTTTATGCACAGGTGATGGATCATCTTGTCAAATAATTCATTCGTCATTAGCCG
>JAGQVA010001335.1 GCA_020438265.1 Bacteroidota bacterium | reverse complement strand
GTTCTCTCGAATGGGGCGATTTTGATAATGATGGAGATCTGGATGTAGTGGCTAATGGTGAGCAACAGGCTGGAGGAAATGCTTCAACCCTCTTATTCAGAAATAATGGAAGCAGCTTTTCCCAGGTTAGTCCTGTGCCTTTTTCCAACCTGAAAGAGGGTGGTGCCAAATTCATCGATTTTGACAATGATAATGATCTGGATGTTGTTGTAATGGGGCAAAATGCAAGCAATACGCCGTTATTAATTCTCTATCAGAATATGGGTAACAGCAGTTTTGTACCAGTTCTCAATTCCGGATTGACAGGGCTTTATCGCGGAGGACTGGATGTCGCTGATTATAATAATGATGGTTATGCAGATCTTGTAACGACCGGGCTGGATATTTCCGGAAATCTTCGGACTATTCTTTATACCAATATCGGGGGAACTTTTCAGGAAAGTAGCATCGATCTGATTGGACTTTATGATGGAGACATTGCCTGGCACGACGGTTCTGACCGTTTTCCTGATCTCATTATATCAGGTAAGGGTTTTCTGGGCGATTCTTATACTTTGTATTACCAAAATTTTGAAGGAGATCTGACCCGACTCGGCGGGAATAATCTGCTTTTTCCCATGGCTGAGTCTTCTATTGCGACCAACAACCGTGATAAAGACGGATTTTACGAATACGTGGTCATGGGAGCAGAAGCACTGAATTCCCAGGCTTTTGTTTATCGCGCAGGCGATCAAACGGAAGCTTTGCCAGGATTTCAACATGGCGATATTGTCTGGGTAGATTATGACAGCGACGGAGATAATGACCTGGTTATGACGGGGATAAATCTTCAAAGCAATCAGGTTCAGACTCGTCTGTACAGAAATACCAATGATAATTACACCCTCGTTTGTGGTGCCTTGCCTGAAGAAGGAAATAATCAGAGCCGGTTGGCTGTGGCGGATTATGACCAGGACGGAGACCTTGATTTGATGTTTACCTCTTTTGATAGTATGGGAGTGGCTTTTGGGCGTCTTTACCGGAATGATAGTAGCTCAGTTAATTCGCCTCCATCCTTGCCAACAGCTTTAAGTGTTTCTGCCAATTGTAATGTATTGGAAATAAGCTGGAATCAGGCAAATGATAATGAATCTCCTTCTCATAATTTAACTTATGCAATAAAGGTAGGAACGAGTATTGGAGGAAATGATATCTATCCAGGGCTTGCTTTACCCAATGGAAATCGCCTGTTGACAGGAGAAGGGAATAATGGGAGTCATACCTCAATAAGAATTCCGGTAAGTGTTTCGGGGCAGTATTATGTGGGCTTGCAAACCATTGATAATGGTTATGCAGCCTCCGGATTTATGATTGATTCTATAGATGTGGTAATTGTTTTGGACAGTCAATTAGTCATCAGCGAACTTTCTGCTCAATGGCCTTATGCCAATGGCAAGAGCACTCAGACAGTTTTGTTTGATCTGGACGAAAATGGTTTTCCCGACATTTTTATGAAAACAAGAAGAGGATCATTGAATCCATCTATTGACAGCACCTGGGTGATGTATAATGACGGGTCCGATTTCTCTATTCAAACTCTCCTCGAACATGAAGAAATTGGATACTTCAGAGATTTTGATGACTATAATGGGGATGGATTGCC
>JAGQVA010001334.1 GCA_020438265.1 Bacteroidota bacterium | reverse complement strand
AGATGCTGATTGTCAGGTTGGGAAAAACTGGCTAAAAACGATTAATAAGGCTTTTTCAGAAGAAAAATCATTGATATTAGGATTAAGTCCCTATTTTCAGGAAACAGGATTATTAAATGCTTTTATTCAGTACGAAACTTTTTACACAGCCTTTCAGTTTGTGGGTTTGACAGAGTTGGGGTTGCCTTACATGGGACTGGGAAGAAATATGGCTTACCGGAAATCGTTTTTCCTGGAAAATAATGGCTTCGAGGCATTTAAGACTTCCCTTTCCGGCGACGATGATTTAATGGTAAATGCCTATGCAGATCCCCGGAAAACCGGGATTGTATTAGAGAGGGAAAATTGGGTTTTTTCGGAACCGAAAAAAATATTTCGCGACTGGATTCGTCAGAAATGGAGGCACGTGAGCGCATCGGGGCATTATACATTCAGGAGTAAATTAATATTAGGGATATTTCATGCTTCACATCTACTATTTTATTTATTAACTTTGACCGGATGGATATGGAGTAATTCCCCTGAATGGATTGTTTTCCTCTATATCGGGAAAACCTTATTGAGTTGGGGATTATTTCAGATAATTGTAAGGAAATATCAATTGGGCGATTTTAACTACCCCTGGCCATTTTTGGATTTTTTGTTTTTTCTCTACAATTTATCAATTGTTCCAATTGGATTAATCAGAAAGCCTACATGGATTTAAAACCAAAGGTCTCTAAGAACACAAGAGAAGACCGAGAACTCGTAGCAGCGGCAAAAAGAGGAGAGCCACAGGCATTTGAGACTTTACTGAAGAAGTACCGGAAGTCGGTTTATTATATGCTCCTTAAAATGGTCAAAAACGCAGACGATGCGGAAGATTTGACCCAGGAAGCTTTTGCGAAAGCTTTTAACTCGATTGAAAAGTTTGACTCCAAATATGCCTTTTCAACGTGGCTGTTTCGCATTGCCACCAATAACTGTATTGACTTCATTAGAAAGAAGCGGGTACAGACCGTATCTATCGACCAGCCTGTCGAAGGTGATGATGGAAGCAATATGAAATTTGATGTCAGGGACGAAGACCTTGACCCCAATGAGCACATGCTCAAGCAACAGCGAAAGAAATACCTCAATATGGCTATCAAGCGTCTGCCAGAAAAATACCGGATACTGGTAGAACTTCGCTATTTTCAGGAACTTTCCTATGAAGAAGTTGCCCAGGAATTGGAGATTCCGCTGGGTACGGTGAAGGCGCAGCTTTTCAGGGCGAGGGAATTGCTGAATCAGGAATTAAAGAATTTAAAATCACAGATGTAGAAAGCCGGAGTTTCCGGCTTTTTTTCTAATCCGAAATCACCAGCCCACTAGGAAAAATTCCCAACTGCCGCTCCATCTCCTTCACCACCTCCAACGTTCCCATATCAATCAAATGATACTTCCCCGAAGGCCCGCTAATCCCTTCAATCGGATGGGGAACTTCATCTTTCCCGCCCAGGTTTTCAGACGAAACAAAAATCCTTTGGCCACTCCTATCAATGCTAATTCCATGAGGAGCATGTCCTACGCCAAATATCTTTTTCACCAAAGTGTGATTCTCAGTATTTATCACCGCGACACAACCCTGAATCTCAGAATTATCAGGATTGGGTTCATCCCGACAG
>JAGQVA010001333.1 GCA_020438265.1 Bacteroidota bacterium | reverse complement strand
GCTTGAAAAAGAGTATGTGAATTCATCAATTAAGCCTGAAAATTTTTCAGATAAGTGATGCTTTGAATCAGAGCTTTTTTGCGGTCTGCCAGAGAATTTTCATAGGTTTTGTCTTCCACTTCAATACAAGCCGGACCATTATAACCAATATCATTCAATGCAGAAAAATAGGCTCCCCAGTCTACATCGCCCAATCCAGGTAATTTTGGTGAATGGAATTTGAGCGGATTCGCTAACACACCATAATCATTCAACTTGTCTTTATAAACCCTGGCATCTTTGATGTGAACGTGGAAAATCCTTTCCTGAAACTCATAAATGGGTTTAATATAGTCCATTTGCATCCACAAAAGGTGTGATGGATCATAATTAAGACCAAAATTGGCTGAGTTGATAATCTCAAAAAGCTGACGCCAAACTGCTGGAGAGTAGGCAATATTTTGCCCTTTTGGCCATTCATCATTGGAGAAATACATGGGGCAGTTTTCAATACCAATATTTACCCCCATTTCTTCCGCAAAATAGATAATCGACGGCCAGAGGTCCTTAAACTTTTCGATATTATCTTCCATATTCAGTCCCTGATCCCTCCCGATAAAAGTATTCACCCGGCTGAGTTTCAGTAAATTGGCAGCTCGGATTACATGAGAAAGGTGGGAACGGTAATAAGCGCCCTTATCGTCATCCTCATGCATGGGATTGGAATAATAACCCAAATCATAATGGTGGATAGTTTTTCTCAAATTTAGCGTATATCGGGAAATTATAAGAGAATTTTGACAAAAACCAGTCTTTTATTGTTTCGCCTTGAAATGAATCGCCTGTCCGCCCCCTCTGGCCAACCTGATGTTTAGCTGTTGATTATGCGATATATCCTTTCTTTCAATGCGATAATCACTATTGTTTTTTTCAAAATCAGCTTCCTCTCCATCTGCATAAATAATTGCTTCATAAGATAAATCCTGATCTAAAAAGGAAGTTTCAATCGTTATTTCCCGCGCGTTTTCATCAGTCAGGCTACCCAGAAACCAGTCATCACTGTGGCGATCTTTTCTGGCAATGGTAATGTACTCACCAATTTCTCCATTCAGGACAATGCTCTTTTCCCAATCTACAGCCACATCCTTGATAAACTGAAAAGCAGGATGTCCTTCATAATGTTCTGGTAAATCCGAAGCCATTTGCATCGGTCCATAAACTACAATATACTCCGCCAATTGATAAGCCAGTGTGGTGGGCACGCTATATCCTCCTTCTTTGTATTCGTCCAGATTGAGCTTGAAAATCCCTGGTGTGTAGTCAATCGGACCGCCCAGCATGCGGGTAAAGGGAATAATTGTCAGGTGTTCGGGTTTGAGCCCTCCTCCTCCGGGAGAATTGAACTCTGAACCTCTGAGTCCTTCTCTGGCCATCATATTGGGGTAGGTTCGCCTGATACCGGTAGGTTTAATCGGTTCATGAGCGAGAATCATGATCTTTTTCTCAGCTGCCTTTGTTACAACCCGACGATAATGATTGACCATCCATTGTCCATGATGATACTCACCTTTCGGGAAAATGGTACCAACGTAACCGGTTTTGACGGCGGGAATGTGATATTTATTCAAAAAATCCAGGGCATTATCCAGGTGTTTTTCATAAGTATTAA
>JAGQVA010001332.1 GCA_020438265.1 Bacteroidota bacterium | reverse complement strand
ATTGAGAAAGGAAATATGACTCCCGGGATTTACTTTGTAACCTTGTTTAGAGAGGATGGAGCAAAGGCTACCAAACGTCTTTATGTTCGCTAATTTTTCGATTATATACTAAAATATCAAATCAGTCATTTCTTCTTTTATGAGAAATGGCTGATTTTTTTTTGAGACAATTTTTCCTTTTCAATAGAACAATTATCTAAGAAATGTTTTATCTATGGTCCATTCATAACCTAAACAGACAAATGAATAACCAAACCACTTCAATCTATCTTCGATTCAGTTTCTTATTTTTTCTAATTATTCTGATTGGTTGCAAAAAAGAACCCGAAGTCGTCCCTCCAACCCCAGATCCACAACCCCAACAATACGGAACTCCATTCACCAAAGTACCAGCTACCGAAGACATTGTTATGTATGAGATTAACCTGAGGGTTTTCAGTTCTTCCCGAAACATTCAGGGAGCTATAGCTCGTCTGGATTCAATCAAAGCACTGGGAATCAATACCGTATGGCTCATGCCCATTTACCCGACTGCTTCGGTTAAAAGTGTTGGTTCTCCCTATGCAATCAAGGATTATGAGTCTGTAAATGCCAGTCTGGGTACCCTTGCAGATCTGCGAACATTTGTCGAAAAAGCGCATGAATTGGATATGGCAGTTATCCTGGACTGGGTAGCCAATCACACTGCCTGGGATCATGAGTGGATTACCGATAAATCCTGGTACGCACAGGATAATGCAGGCAATATCATCATTCCTCCCGGCACCAATTGGCAAGACGTGGCAGAACTTAATTATGACAACCAGGACATGCGTCATGCCATGATCAAAGCTATGAAATACTGGATATTGGAAGCCAATGTGGATGGATATCGCTGTGATTTTGCTACGGGCGTTCCGGGAGATTTCTGGAAAAGTGCGATTGATACGTTGCGCAACATTCCCAACCGGGAGATTATCATGTTTGCTGAAAGTGACGACAAAACCCTTCTAAATGCTGATTTTGATATGGTCTTTGGTTGGCCTTTTTATGGAAAACTTGTAGAAATTTTTGATGGACAATCTGCGGGTCAGTTATACAGCACGCATCAAAATGAGTACAGCGGACTTACCGACGGACAGGAAGTTGTCAGATGGATTACCAACCACGACCAGCACGCCTGGGATGGCACTCCTCAACAGATTTTTAAAAGTGAAAAGGGCGCTATGGCTGCGTTTGTATTGGCCAGTACCATGGGCGGAGTACCTCTGCTTTATAATGGTCAGGAAGTAGCCGTGCCCCAGCAATTGCCCTTTTTTGAAGGGAATAATGTTACGATTAACTGGGATTTAAATCCTGAAATTAAGGCTGAATACAAAAGGCTTTTGCAATTCAGGAATCAGAGTTCTGTTTTAAAACAAGGAAATCTCGCTTTTTATAGCAATAATGATGTGGTAACTTTTCAAAAAACCTCGGGAAGTGAAGAAATATTGGTTATGGTGAATGTTCGGAATAACACTGTAAATTATTCTCTTCCAGCAGCTTTTGCTAATAGTACCTGGAAGAATGTTTTTACAAATGAAGATGTGAATTTGGGGAATGTGGTTTCTTTGGAAGGGTATGGGTATTTTATGCTGGGAAGGTGATTATAGAGGCTTGCACCGCATTAA
>JAGQVA010001331.1 GCA_020438265.1 Bacteroidota bacterium | reverse complement strand
CTGTAAACATAGCAACCGGACCATTTCCTTCATTAATCAGGCGAAGTTTCCAGTGCGGTTTGAGATCGCTGCCACATTTGGTATCGTAGCCAAAGATAAAATTGCTGGTAGAGACATTCAGTGGCACAACTCCGCCGAGGCTCAACCCGGATTGCTGAAGGTTGGGATTGTCTATATCCAGATCATCCGGTTGCAGGCGAATATTCTCTACCGGAATATCAATCACACCTGTATGAACCATTCCTTTCTGGATAAAAATAGAGCCCTGATTTTTGTTATAATACCAGGGAGTCAGTGATACTACCTCCCAATCCTCCAGGTGAAAGGTGAGTTTTTTCCCCGAAGAAAAAGGCAGAATATTATCCTTGAGAACGACGATTTCCCCTGCTTCAATTTTCAGATCAGCGGGTTTGCTGTCAGGAATATTGGTATGCAAAACAGTGAAAAGATGTACGCTGTCCCGAAAAATATAGGATTTATTTCGATCTGCATGGGCATTAAAATTGTGCACCTTATATGCTGCATTTTTAAGCACACTTCCCCGTTTGTAATCAACCAAATGATAACTTCTCTCGGCAATGGGTTGCGTGCTGAATACATTTGTAATCGTTTGTTCAGGGTTATCAGCCAGCACAAAATTCCCACTGTATTGGTATGAAAAATTGAAGGAGGAGAGGAGAATGCCTACATTCCCCTGAATCAGGCCATGCTCTGCCCCGTCATGACTCACTACGATTCTGTCTGCCTCCTTCTTGTTGGTGTAATAGTCCCGGCTGTACATTTTACCGGTAAAATGGTCATAGACATCCACGAGCAGAGAGGTCTGGTCGGTAACTATTTCATCCGCTACCGGCCGGGCAGAAGGAACTCCCTGAGCATCATACTTTGAGCCGGGAATGACGTCTATATTATAAAAGGAAATGCGCACATTGGGGTCCTGAATAGCGAAGTTTTCGTTTTCGGGAAGATTAACAAAAGCTCCGGTCAGTTTTCCACCACCATTGCTATTTGCCTTAAAATCTTCTACTTCGATAGGCAAACCCCAGATTTGTGTAAGATTTATTCCTTCGATGATATCCAGGTGTAAATTCACAGGATCATCCGAATTCATATTCGCAGATTTTTTATCTCCGACATAACTGATTTGAGGATCTGATTTTACTGCATGGATTTCAACAGGATAAAGGATTCCGTTATTCTGACCAGGATTTGCCACGGCAGTGTAAACGGTATCTATTGGAATTCCCTTCAGTGTATATTCTCCATTTTCGTTGGTAATGGCTTCGGCAATAGGGAAATCATTATTCCACTTCAAAGCACCCTTAACAAAAACCCGGGCTCCGGCTAAAGGCAGACTATCAGGACCAGCCGTAACAACCCCCTGAATCTCCTTCCCATTCCTCAATTTTATCTCAATCGTGTGATAATTGGGCGAAATCGGGATTTCCACTTCCTCATACCAAACCGTATAATTGCTGTTTTCAGGCGGAATGACCTTAACCAGGAAAAATTGTCCTGGACTGGCAAACGCATACGTGACAACTCCTTTTCCCGCCCAGAGAATGGTATCCTGGATTTCAATTTGGGCACCGGAAACCAGACTACCTTCAGGATTTCTGATTACAAATTTGGGCCTGTGAAGTTTCTCTT
>JAGQVA010001330.1 GCA_020438265.1 Bacteroidota bacterium | reverse complement strand
ATTTTGACACTGAAAAGGCTAAGTGAATATTCTGAGAAGGAAATCCTTGACCTTCATGGAGTAGGCCCTTCCGCCATTCCAAAACTGGAAGAAGCACTGAAATCCGCAGGACTAACATTTAGAATAAATTAAAAAACGACTCGCAAAAAACTCCTAAAGTTAATGCAGCAATTACATCTTCGGTAGACACAAACACAATTGATGTTAAGGAGTCAGGTTCTTTAGGAATTACGGAAATCCGCGCTAACTTTAGCCAAACCATTATCAACCAAACACTCGCAAGAACATCCCTATATTATTAATTGAAACATGAAAATAATTTCGACAAATATTGGAAGCCCGACAACCTTCATTTGGAATGGCAAGGAAGAAACGACGGGGATATATAAAAAGCCGACTGATGAGCCTATTTATTTGACAAAAAACGATGTTTCAAATGATGAAATCTCAAACCGTTTAAATCATGGTGGTTTTTACAAGGCTTGCTACTTGTTTTCGGCAGAACAATATCCTTATTGGAAAGATCTGTATCCTCATCTTGACTGGAGTTGGGGAATGTTTGGAGAAAATCTGACTGTATCTGGTTTTGATGAAAGAGAAGTTTATATAGGTGATGTTTATAAAGTGGGAGAAGCCTTGGTTCAGGTTTCACAATATAGAGAACCATGTTATAAATTAGGGTATAAGTTTGGGACTCAAAAAATGCTCAAACAGTTTATAAACCACGGATTTGGAGGGACTTACTTAAGTATCCTGGATGAGGGGTTTGTACGTACCAATGATATATTCACATTAATTGAACGTCCTAAAACCAGTTTGACTGTTGCAGAATTGTTTCACTTAATTTTTGCTAAAGAGAAGAATCAAGAGTTATTAAAAATTGCTGCCAATAGTACTGCTATACCTCGAAAAAAAAGAATATTATTAAGCTCATTTATTAATGTGAACCAAGAGTAGAAACGTAAGTTTTTGCCCCTAACGGGGTCTTTCTCTCGCGAGAAATTTTTTACAGGAAAGCCCTACATACTCATTTTAGTTATACTTTATCAACAATCCCCATTACAGTCATGATATACAACATTTTAAACGGAGACTCCCTCGCCTATAGCTTTCCTGAAACAAATATTGAAGGGGAGATGATTATTGTCAGGGAAGCTCTTATTGACGGAGAATTATCAGGCGATAACCTCTATGACTTTTGGCAGTCAAGAGCCAGATACCTGGGAGTAACTGAAGTCGAATACAATCATTCTGTTGTAAAAGAATTTGAAAAAATCATGAATGCGCCCGACAACTCAGAGTTTAATCTTTGGTTTGAGTATGATTTGTTTTGTCAGGTAAACATGTGGTTTGTTTTTTCTATCATTAATAGTCTGCCAATAAGGAAAAAAGTTTTCGCTGTTTATACTTCCTATTTAGACAAAACCAGTAAACAATTTTGGAATGGCTTTGGGCGGGCAAATTCACATGAACTTAATGTTTGTTATGCAGATAGAATTCCTTTAAGTGAAGCCAATATACATTTCGGAGAAGAGTTGTGGAAAGCCTACAAAAACGGTAATCTTGACAGGTTGACCCATCTGTCCATGCATCAATCTTTCGCTTTTCCATATCTGCAAGAAGTCGTAAAGGCACATGTTGATCGCTTTC
>JAGQVA010001329.1 GCA_020438265.1 Bacteroidota bacterium | reverse complement strand
TCATTCTGTTAGTTATTAAATATTGGTAGAAATACATGTATTTCCTCTCTTTCCCGCCAGGTTTTGCGTCGCTACGACGCAAAACCTGGCGGAGGGGTTATTGAAATGATCTATTCCTACCAATATTTGACCCCTAACGGGGTCTTTCTCTTGCGAGAAATTTTTTATAATAAAGCCCTGTAAAATGTAATGGTTCAGTAATTGGCTGTTGGCTAAAGGCCAATAGCTAAAAGCCAACAGCCAATATTATCCATATTCATTAGCAATGAACATAAAATTATCAAAAAAGCCCACGTTTTTTAGTTTTTGTACTAAATTTTTTATAATTTGCTAAAAAATAGACCAAAATACTAAACCAATTAGTGATTTGTAATCCTTCCTATCATGAGTGAAAAAGATAAGTTAATCATTGGTAAAAATCTCAAATACCTGAGAAAGCTGAAAGGGCTCACCCAACAAGAACTTGCTAACCATTTAGGCATCAGAAGATCCTCAATCGGGGCTTATGAAGAGTGTCGTGCTACCCCAAAGTACGAAACGCTGGAGAAAATTTCTGATTTTTTCCAGGTATCCATTGATCTTTTGGTTAAAGAGGATGTTTCTCAGTATAGTGAAGACGAATTGCAAAATCACCCTGGCGGTGCGGTAGATCTTGAAGGAAAAGCCCTGAGAGTTCTTCCCATTACCATTGATAGTGAGGGGCGTGAAAATATCGAATTTGTTCAGCAGAGGGCATCGGCTGGGTATCTCAATGGGTTTGCTGATCCTGAGTATATTGAAGATCTGCCCAAGTTTCAGTTGCCCATGTTAGGCTCTGGTACCTTTCGGGCTTTTGAAATCAAGGGCGATTCGATGCTGCCCATGAAGTCTGGTACAGTCATTATTGGTGAGTATTTGCAAAACTGGCGTGATATCAAAAATGGCCAGACTTATATTATTGTTTCAGAAACAGAAGGGGTGGTGTATAAACGGGTTTATACCAAGATCCTACCTGACGGAACGCCTGTACTGACTTTGAGATCTGATAATACAGCCTATGCTGCCTATGATGTAAGCATGGAGGATGTGAAAGAAATCTGGAAGTCCCGGATGTTTATGAGTGATGATTTTCCCGACCCGGAGATGTCAATGGAAAAACTGACTTCTATTGTGATGGATATCCAGCAGGAGATGATTCGACTTAAAAATCAGAATTAACAGGTTGGGTGATTAAAACCATTTTCAAATTCAAAATGAATGGTATATTTGTGCGATCTAACACGCACAATGAGACTACTTTTATTACTCTTTCTATCCTTTCTTTTCGCATGTAATTTTTCTTCTCAAAAAAGCGGAAATGATCTCGTTGAGGGGGATTCTATCTCACTCAATGATAGTTTAGGAAATGTATTATCCGGTAATGATTCTGCAGAAGAGTATGTATCCAAATCTTTGGAAGTATTGATCCCTGATACTTCTGAACTCGAATTTACCTTATTGGATCAGGGATTGGTCGATATTATTTCTGTTGACCCTTCCATTCATACAGATATCAAATACTCTACAGAAGATAACTTCATGTCGGAGGATGTATATGGGGATTTTGATAAATGTTATTTGCAACCCATTGTGGCAGACATGCTTTCAAAGGCCCAAACCTTATTAAAGGAAA
>JAGQVA010000131.1 GCA_020438265.1 Bacteroidota bacterium | reverse complement strand
CATCAGCATTGCGGTAAAAAATGATTCCGTGCTGAAGATTCTTTTCCCGCCCATCTCCCCTTATTTCGAGATCTTCAATGTGAATGCCACCTGTGTTAAAAACGTATATCCCGTTTCCTTTACCAGCGCGAATGATAGCCTTCTGTTTTCCAAAAGAACCTATATAAACCGGTGCTTTTTCCAATTGGTGACCATAATCCCCGATAATCAAATTTCCGAAAAAGGTTTTTCCTCCTTCAAATAAGATAGAATCGCCAGGGTTGAGTCGCGTTTGATTGACTTTTTCAATGGATTTCCAGGCTGTTTGGGGAGAAGTACCTGTATGATTATCATTGCCAGAAGGTCGGATATAATAGGTTTTGCTCATAAGGATATCAGGCGAAAGATTGATGCATATATGAGCAAGGAGAAGGGAAAACAGAAAGCGAAAGCTCAAAGATAATGGGTTAATTGGTCAATGTTTTCGGGGTTTAAAATCGGTATGTGTTTAGCATCTTTTTTTCTGCCTTACCCTTGCGCCGCTTTAAAAAACGGCGCAATACAGCAACTTTTCCCATTCTGCCGAATGAATGACCCTGTATTATTGTGCCGTTTTTTAAAGCGGCACAATGAGAAAAAAAATGCGCCAGCCGCATATTAAACCCGGAATGTCTAATTTACACGATATTTAGCCGTTTGGGAAAAGATTTCTCCTTTTTCTGTTCTGCCTTCAATCCTAACCTCAAATTCACCCCTCGTGTCCAGATGGATAAACCTGACTTCGGCCTGTCCATTTTCGTCTGTATTTACCTCCGGATTCCAGAAAATGGTAGATCTGAAATCGGGGACTTTATCTTTTGAATACATGTTTTCCATAAAATCAGGAGCAGGAAACTTCGCCGGTTCGTGAAATCCCTGAAAGATGAATGTATTTTCTTTCTCGTAAAATTTGGGATTGGGTACGCCGCTTCGTGTGTACATCGACAAAACGCCAAACCTTCCCAGCAAACCAAACTGGTCTTCCAGCGTTTTTGTGCGCATAAACTGCTCGATATACCTGAGGGATTTCCACGGTAGTTTGAGCATTTCCTGATTATTAAAGGAGAGGTAATGGTCAATCAGAAAAAGCGGTGGCAACTCAAAAACGTCTTTGGTATCGTAGTTTTCCATCATAATCGTTTTCTGGCCATTCACCATACGCACAGAAACCCAGGGCATTCCTTCTCCGATGAAAGATTCGAGAGAGGAAAAAGGAATGTATTTATCCAGAAAATAGGCTTTGTCGGGGGAAAAAGGAGAAGTCAACGAGTCCTGGATTGGAGGTGGATCAATGGGCGATTCTAACTGAAAAACCACTTTCAATAAATCTCGCTTTTGGGTTAGGTTTAAATATTCTCCTGCGGTTTTTGCTTCTGATAATTCGTTGACTGCCAAAGGTTTGATAGGTGGGATGCTCTCGGTTGACCATAATTTGACTTTCGGATTTCGGGACCGAAAAGGGGAGAAATCATGAATTTGCAGGGTTTTGTTTCCTGTAAAATCGTCCAGCTCAACCAAAAATTTTCCTTGTTTGACTTCCGTCCAGGTTGGTTTGATATCTTCCACCGACCATATAATGAAATAATTGGATTC
The DNA here is from genome assembly GCA_020438265.1 of Bacteroidota bacterium. GTDB lineage: Bacteria > Bacteroidota > Bacteroidia > J057 > J057 > JAGQVA01. Next base: position 8,276 of record JAGQVA010000131.1, on the reverse strand, counting down.
GAGGAGTTTTTCGCTATTCTCTTCCCAGGCAGTTCCCTCGACCATGAGTTTTTTCTGGTAAGAAAATGTACCTGTACTTTTAGCTGAAGAAGGTAGTTTTTCCATTTCTTCGACCTGCTGAGAAACAGAAGCTAAATTTTGGCTAAACCTTTGATCCACAACAGAAACGGACATATTGGCTTTGACAGGTTTGCCTGAGTTGTCAGTTATCTTGAGATTGATTTTGACGACTTCTCTTCGGGATGGAATGGGAGGGTTGATATGAACGTCTATGTTCACTTTTTCACTTTGAACAGACTTGCTCTGATTCAGTTTTGAATAACTACGTGGGCTATTTTCATCCTTACCATAAATGGGCAATTCCTGCTGGAAGACATACTGATCCGGAAAGTTGAGATTCCAAAGGGTGTATACTCTAAATGTGTATAAACCTGACACCCAATCAACCGGAATATCAATTTCGCCAAAGGCCTGATTGTCCTCGATTTTCAGCTTTTGATGGTACACAGATTTCCCTTCCGGATGAATGATTTCCACATGAAGAATACGGCTTTTGACCGGTTTCCCCAGAAAATAGGCTTTATACCAGAGCGTTTCTCCCGCTACATAAAAGGATTTGTCTCTATGGATAACTACGTTTTCCATTTCCTGAGAGAATAGATCTATGGCGGAAAAGAAACAAATGAAGGATATAAAAAGAAAAATGCGTTTCATTGGTGAATGATTTAAAAATAATCAGGCCGTTTCAACGTGCTATTGCGGATTTGCAAGCAATTATCACAAACATCATTAAACCGTGGAGGAGTAAACCGATAATCAGGCTCACAAATATCATAAATGGGAATTCCAGAAAAATCCTGAGGCAAAGTGAAAAATCGGGCGGTATCAATCGCTGCTGTTTCAAAAAATCCCAGGACAATTTCATTCGGATTATCAACATTATACATATTCCCACGAACGGTTGCCGGAGGGGCATCAAAAATATTTCCCACCTGATTGGTAACTCTGTTGAGCCGTTCCCAGTAGGCATAACCCTCTGCGGAAAGCGCTATTTGATAGACATTAAAATAGTGTTTTTCCAGAAAACTGTAATTGATATCTCGGAATCCGACCATTTGCCCTTCGATTTGATTGGTTTCCTGAATATCTCCATTAAACAAGGGGATATATTGTGGAGAGGTAACTTCTTCAATGTAACAGGTTTTAGGATAAAAAAGAGGATCCCAGGGCTTTAAAACCTCATTAAAACTCCATACATCTTTCACCTCCCATCGAAAATAAGGCCCGTTTTTGATGGTTGGAAATGAGGAATTGACAAATACGCGAATCCTGTCTTTTTTTACCGGGAACCCATATTCATTAAAGAACTCATATTCCGTCAAATCAAAATAGACCTGATGTAAGGGTAAAAAATAAGGCATGGTATCCGGAACAGAACGATAGGTTTGCCCACTTTCCAGTTTGATTTCAATGAAATATGCCTGCCCGGGAATGCCTGTAATCATCTCTCCGGATGAGATATAGGTTCCCGGTTTAAGTGGATCTTCTTCAAAATATTCTGCATCTCCCTGCTCATTAAACATGGAAATTTGGGCAAAAGAGACAGGTTCATTATCATCTATTCCATAAGGAGCACTCCATCGCAAACGAATGGCCGTGGGGCTTTTACCCATGGTTTTTCGCCCTTCTACGACCAGGAGAACTTCAGTATCACCTCTTTCAAAATCGATTTGGTCAACGCAACCGGAGAGAAACAGAACCCCCAGAATCATATTTGTGAAAGAAAATGTTCTCATCAATCAAAATCTGAAATTATAAGTCAAAGCCGGAAAAGCAGTTCCTAACACTGCAAGCCGATAGGCCCTGGGCCTTTGCCTGTCATCGGTTTGAAAGAAAACCGAGAAGGCATTTTTCCTGAAGTACAAATTATAAATAGAAAACGTCCAGCTATCCTGATAACGCTGCTTTCGGATGGCGTAGGTGTCCAGGGTATAGGAAAAATCAAGGCGGTGATAATCCGGAATTCTGAACTGATTACGCAGAGAATAATGAGGGATAATGGTATTTCCGATGGTATAATTGCCCAATGGAATGGTGATGGGACGACCAGTACTATAGGTAAAATTGGCTGAAAGGGTGCTCCGCTTATTGGCCTGATAAGTCAAAACCATATTCAGGGTGTGAGGTTTGTCAAAAGGTGCGGGAAACCACGCCCCCTGGTTAATGATTTCCTGGGGAAATGTTCCGGCGACTTTCCTCAATGTGCGGGCGTAGGTATAGGACATCCAGCCGGAAAGTTGGCCATAATTTTTTTTGATGGAAAGCTCGGTTCCATACGCCCGTCCTTTTCCGGAGAGAAGCTCCGTTTCAAGGTAAGGGTTCAACAGTAAGGTTGGGAGATCTTTATAATCTACTACATCGATAATGTTTTTATAGTATAGTTCAATAGAAGTCTCCCAGCGGTTTTGCTGGAAATTTTTAAAATAACCAATGGAAAAGTTATCAGCAGTTTGGGGCGGAATATGCGTGTTGCTCACCTGCCAGATATCAACCGGAGTGGACGCTGAAGTATTGGAAATCAGGTGAATATACTGACGAAGTCGGTTATAGCTGAGTTTTACAGAACTGGTTTCGTTAAGGTTGACACGCATGGAAATTCGGGGTTCCAGGCCTCCATAAGTTTTGATTAACTCTCCGGGTTTATAAGTCCTTGAACCTATAATATTTCGAGTTTCGCGTGGTTGACCCGGAGCATATTCAAATACTTCTCTCGGCCCTGTATGTAGCCATCGGGTATAGCGCAGCCCCACGGAAATAGCCAGAATGGGATTAATGGTAATTTCGTCATTGATATAAACAGAAAGCTCATGTGCATGCCCTTTGTCTACTTCTTCAGTTATCACATCTCCCATACCCTGATAAGGACCGGTAGATTCTGGAATTCCCTGATAAAAGAGCCATTCTCCTCCAAATTGAAGTTCATGCCGGGAATTGGGAGTGTAGATAAAGTTCTGTTTGACTTTGGTGTATTGCATGCCGTTTTTCAGCTCAAAAGCATCAAACCCTTCCGGATCAAAAAACGAACTTTGGTAACGACCGGCAGAGGCGGAAAGGGTTCCGGAAAACTGATTATTGAGAATATGAACCCAGCGGAAATTGGCCAGTTGAGTGCCCCATGTATAACCAAACTGATCAGAATAGCGGAAAAAATCACGGCTATTATATCCTGACAGGGAAAGAATATGATTCTGGTTAATGCGATGAGTAAGTTTGACATTGAGATCTGAGAAGGAAACCGAACTCTGCCGTAGATCAGTATTTTTTACCAGTCTTAATACCCAATCTGAATAAGACGCTCTGGCCCCAATCAAAATAGAGGTTTTATCTTTGATAATGGGACCCTCAGCCATTAACCTGCTCGAAATAATTCCCAGACCGCCTTTCATCTTAAACTGTTTGAAGTTCCCTTCTTTCAATTCCACATTGAGTAAAGAAGAAAGACGGCCTCCATATTGAGCGGGAATATTTCCTTTATACAAAGTAATCTTATTGACAATATCAGAATGGAAAAGGGAGAAAAAACCCAGTACGTGAGAGGAGTTTAACAAAGGCGCTCCATCCTGCATAATCAGATTCTGGTCAATATTTCCGCCGCGTACATTAAATCCTCCGGCACCTTCGCCCACATTGCTGACTCCGGGAAGGGTAAGCAGGGTTTTGACCACATCCACTTCCCCCAAAAAAGCAGGCAATTTGAGGATTTCTTCTACTCTGAGCTCACTGACACCAATCTGAACGGAAGAGACATTTTTGTCAGTAGCATTTGCTTCAACAACTACTGCGTCCAGACTAAAAGCCAGAAGTTCCATCGGGATATCCCAGAGGCCACTACCTTGTACCATGATTTCCTGATTGAGGGTATCATAGCCGGTTGCAATAATATTTACCAAATGTTTTCCCTGCGGTAATTCCAGTCGATACCGCCCATTTTTATCTGAAATGGCACCCGTTTTTAATTCTTTGATAGTGATTCGACCAGCTTCAATGGGATCCTGATTATTGGTGTTCAGGATCGTTCCGGTGATAATGGCTTTCCCATTACTGAAAGGTCTGGTAGAATCACCAATTGCCAGGATCTGATCCGAATCCTGATTGATTTTTGTAAACTGAGCAAGGGAAACCAGATCAGTAAAATCACCTGCCAGCCAGGCTTTGGGCGCGATGATGTATGCATAGGTATCGAAGGGCAAAAATCCAAGATTGGCGTCTTTCAGAATAACTTCGAGAACAGAATCCAGTGGAGCTTCTTCGAAGGAGAGTGAAAAGGAAGATTCAGGTAACCATTCCGCTTTATAGTAAAAGTCTATTCCTGTTTGAAAAGATAATCCATTTAATACCTCTGAAAGGCTTTGGCTGGTAAAGGTTGCTGTGATTCTTTTTTCCGGATTGGATTGGGAAAAAAGATGCGATTGAATACTTATGAAAATGAAAAAAGATAGTAGTAGCTTCCTGATCATAGATCCTGGGGTTATTCGAGAAAACAAGTTACGGTTTTTTAGCGCCTTTCCTGAAGATTGCGCTTAAAATTGTGCTTACGCCGGTTTATTTGTTGGTGTATAGGAGAGATGAGACGAACTCCTCTGCGATCTCCTCCAAGCTATTACCCATATCTTTTGATATGCTGGCACTTGCTTAAAATATATTCATTCTTTTTAATTCCAGGATTCCTCAGGAGGCCCCCGATCGCCATAGCCGTCAGGCTAACTATTGTAATAGTCTCATATCTAGTGTATTATGCATTTTTTTTGTTCAAAATTATGTTGAATTTGATATAAAATGTCAAAAGGCGTCATTTTTTTTGTCTTTGTAGGCGCTTTTGGGATATTTTTTTTCTCCTTTTTGGCTCTTTTGATTAATCTTTGGATCATCTGGCAGATGGTTAGCCAGATGGTCTTAGGTCCCCGGGTGATGACTTTTTTGAGTTGTTCAAATTTTTGTTTGATTAATTGAAAGCCTTTCCACTCACTCAATTCGATGTGTGTTTGGCCGATGGCTTTTGTGGCATATTTACGAGCGAGGAAGAAGATATTCCAACTCAAGAGGATAGCTATGAGCTTTCCATAGAGGACACACTCAAACCGATGCTGATGCATTTGTTGAATTTTATCGATATGAAAGATCGATTTGAAGATTCTGAACATCAATTCAATCTGCCATCTGAGCGAATAGAGGATTCGTATCCATTTATCCGGCAGAACTTGAACTGATGTATTGGTTATAAAGAGGTTATACCGAGCCAGGATTTTTCGTTCCCTCGAGAGGGTTTGTTTCCTTTTTTTTGCTCGTTTCTTTAATGCTCGGATGCGTTTTTGATATTCTTTCTCAGGAATGGGTTGAATAATGAGTCGACATTCCAATTGCGTTCGACCGAGGGCAACCTCAAAAGAGGTGATCTGTTGAACTTGAGCAACCAGTTCCAGGGGGTTGACCCGCTGATAGATGCCCTGCTCATCTTTCTGATAAATCGATGTTTGGGTTTTATACCTGTAAAGAAAATAAGCGTCTTGCTCTGCGATAGACTTGAGATAATCCAGATTATAAAAGCCTAGATCATCGATGAGTAACTCCCCAGCCTCGACAGGAGCCTTGATCTGACCATAGTTGGCATCGGACTGGAGGCTCGGATGGACAGATAACCCTTCAATCTTACCACTGAGTAAATCATAATCTAAATACAGTTTCACCTGGGCCGAAGAAGCACTGCCCCCACTGCCAGGATAAGCCTCTTGGCAACCCTGGGGAAGACCAAATCCGCTCGCGTCGGTAATACGAATAGCCTCAATAAAGGATAGATCTTCCAGTTTGGGAGCATCTGGCAATGATTGCTGGATCAGATTTGAGAGCATCTGACGCATAAAATCGACAGCACGGTCATTAAAGCGCTCATCCAGCGATTGTTTCTGGATATCTATCCCAAAATGATCGTGGAGGTACTCGCACCCTTGTTCAAGACTGCACTGACGATGCGCATGAGACTGAAAGACACATAGACTCAAAAAGGCTAAACTGCTCAGCTGGCCCTTTCGTTGAATAAACCCACTCGAGCGGCCTTGCGCCTCTACATAGGCAGAACTAAAAAAGGTGTGGAAAAGTCTACTGAATTTCTTTTCTTTAAGTGCAATTGGGGGAAGCTTCATTGTTAATTGGTCTTAATTTTTGAAGTTTCCCTTTTTTGCCCTTCTTTCCAATTCTTGCTCCTCAAAAAATTTAGCCCCTTAGCCTGACGGCTATGCCCCCGATCGCTATCGCGTCGGGGGTGACAGCCATTGGCTGTTGGAAAAACGCCGTCAATTGACGGCGGTATATCACACCGCTGGCGGTGTCACCCCCGACGCGATAGCGATCGGGGGCCTCCAGTCATTAAAAAAGGCATAAAAAGATATGGTGAATCGTTAGCTTCTAAGCTCTGTGTGAAAAACCACTGGTAACGTAGAAATGGGTTCACACGATTATCTCCACAATCTACACGATTGATCATTGCAACTTGTCTCTTGCTGAGGGGATAGACTACCTTCAGGGAAATAAACAACTTATGAAACCTTTCTACCTTTTTATTTTTTCCTTTTCCATAATCCTCTTTTCCTCTTGTCGTATCGGTTTTGAACTGGATGACCTTCAGCCCGGTGTGGCCAATAGCCATAAACTACCCAAACTGGACTTTAACATCGATGGTTTGAGTTTCAGATATGCATTTCCGGTTTCTCATACAACGAATGAAGATCCGGATGATCCCGATTCAACACCTACTTATATTTCAACTACGGATGTGAAATTCCACGATACCAAGATTCTTGGGGAGAGAATGATTCGTGATAATGTATGTATTGACAAAGGCCCCACGTATGGTTCTGTTACTTGTAAGATAATTGCACGAGATACCAGAGGCAAAGGAGTCTTTTTTACAGTTTTGTCTTTTGCTACGATGTCTGCTTCCAATCTGATTGGTTTGCCTTATATTAAGCGGGAGACAATTGTAGAACTGGAAATGGAAATTTTCGACTCACAAGGCAAAAGCCTGGGACTTTATAATGGACAAGGAAAATCCAAAATGTGGGTAGGATTCTATTATGGAACGAGCGATTCTGATCGAGTCACCAATATTGAGGCGGTCAAACAGGCATTTGACAGAATTCAAACCAGAATCTATCAGGACTACAGCTATTTAAAACAGGAGTTATTAATTGCAGGGCCAAGGGGAAGCTATTAGCGGTAAATTGTTTATCTTTCGCGGCAAAACAGACTGCTAATTGCTACAAATATGCTTCTTCAAATCTCTTTTCTTGAGGCTACTACCTCTGCACAAATCCTTACCGCCGCTTTTCTGGCGATTTTATTTTTACAATCCGGCATTGATAAAATTGTCGACTGGAAAGGAAATTTGAGCTGGCTCAAAGGCCATTTCAAAAAAAGTCCTTTAGAGGGAATGGTTCCTGTACTACTGGGAACAATAACCTTTTTTGAAGTTCTGGCGGGTTTGGTTTCCGCAGTAGGAATGATCATGATTCTGGTTTCAGGAGAGGTGCAAATTGCTTTAATGGGAGCCCAGCTTTGTGCTTTGAGTTTAGTGATGTTATTTTTCGGACAGCGAACGGCGAAGGATTATGAAGGAGCGGCAGTTTTGGTGCCTTATTTTATTCTGGCTGTGGGGGCGATATTTTTATTTTCGGCATTTTGATCATTTGGCTGTTAGGTTTTGGCCGTTTGTGCCTGGTTAAAGGCTGATAATAGTTGGTTCGCTTTTCATTGAATATGAAAGGAGGCCCCGGATCGCCTGAAAGCGTCCGGGGTGACAGCATAAAGCTGTTTAAAACACGCCGAAATGTTCGGCGTTTATACAAAATGCTATCGCGTGTCACCCCGGAAGCAATAGCTATCCGGGGCCTCCTGATCTAAAAAAGAGGAAATAATGACAAGTACATATATAGCCGAAGCCATATCAGAACAAGAACTATCCGCCGTGCGGGCCCTCCTCGAAGAATACGCCGAAATCAGAGGCTATGACGCTGCGCTGGGAGACTATCAAGCCGAATTCAACAATCTGGGCAAAAAGTATGGCCCGCCAGAAGGTTGCCTCCTCCTGGCGACGTATGAAGGCCGGCCAGCAGGTTGTGTGGCATTCCAACAACTGGAACCTCAAATCTGTGAAATGAAACGCATGTTTGTCAGCCCTGATTTTCGGGGGAAAGGAATTGGGCGGAAAATGGGAGAAGAATTAT
>JAGQVA010001328.1 GCA_020438265.1 Bacteroidota bacterium | reverse complement strand
GTTATTCAACAACGTCAGCGCCAGGACGAGATCAACCGTGAGCGGAGAGAAGCGGAAGCGCTTCAACAACGTCAGCGTCAGGACGAAATTAATCGTCAGCGCAGAGAAGCAGAAGCGCTTCAGCAGCGTCAACGTCAGGACGAAATCAATCGTCAGCGCAGAGAAGCGGAAGCGCTTCAGCAGCGCCAGCGTCAGGATGAAATCAATCGTCAGCGCAGAGAAGCCGAAGCTCTTCAGCAGCGTCAACGTCAGGACGAGATCAATCGTCAGCGCAGAGAAACCGAAGCACGCCAACGACAAGAACAAATCAACCGTCAGCAACAAGAGCGTAGAGAAGCTGAGGTTCGGCAGCAACAGCAGCAGCGTGAGCGTCAGGACCAAATCAATCGTCAGAAGCAGGAAACTCAGTCCAGGCAGCAAAACCAACAAATAAATACCCAACAAAACCAACGAAATCAGAATACAACGCTGAATACAAGGCGCAAAAATAACCAGTAATGCTAAGTCGGAAGATTTGGCAGTCAAATGGGCCGGAGAAATTTCTCTGGCCTTTTGCTATTGGCTTTTAGTCATTAGCTTTTGGCCTTTAGCAGTTGGCCAAAACTAACAGCCAAATGCCAAAAGCCAACAAACAAATTATAATACAGGAATTGGCCTGATCGTTGCAAGAGATATCGTCAATTCCAATGCAAATACAAGATTGATAACTATATAAGTGTATACTATAATGCTTAGATCTATTATTTTAATTGTTTTTACCAGTATTTTAGGGTCAGTTTGGGCCCAGCAATCTTCCAAATCAGAAAGGGCTTTATATGAGCTGATGGAATCGGGTTACTTAAAAACCTATAAAGATTACCGCTATGAAATTGAAAAAAGGGCGGGACTGTTTAAGGTTAAAGTAGCGAAAAGCGAAGGTGAGGCATGGGTAGAAATGGAAAATTCCTATTTACGTACTTCAGAAGCTTTTGAGCATTTTATTCTGGTAACCCGCAATGACTTTTTGGATAGAAAAAGAAGAAAATTTATTCGTAAAAATACCGAGGATTACGTAAAAGAGCGGTTGGAAGAATTAAACAACATTTACACAGAATATTTTGTCGGTAAATATCAGCCCCTTTATACCTCTTTGATTCTTGATGAAGAAAGTCTTTTGGCAGAAGGAAATGAACGGACCAGTTTGCCTACCGAGATTCCTCTGGCTTTGATTGCTCCGGCAGCCAGAGCTACCCTGGAAGTGATTGAGTTTCTGGACGAAAAAAATGATAAAGACATTGACGAACTAAAGGCACTTTTAGAAGAAGAATGGGTAAAACCCAATCAGTTTCGCCCCTGGAAGGATTTGTAGGATTTTTCTGAACACAAAAAAGGCCGGTTTTTTGAACCGGCCTTTTTTGTATATATAACTAATTGATTCTTAGTTCAGAACAATTCTTTTGAAAGTTCTTCCTTTAGAAGTAATCGCCTGTAGCATATAAACACCACTGCTGAGTGCACTCAGATCAACTGCCTTTTGGTAGGTATTGATTCTTTGTTTTGCTTCAGAGTAAACGGCTTTGCCATTGAGGTCAAAAATAGTCAGTGATAAATCACTAATCTGTCCCATTTCAATATTGAGGTTAACTACTCCCTGAGTCGGGTTTGGATAAACTT
>JAGQVA010001327.1 GCA_020438265.1 Bacteroidota bacterium | reverse complement strand
ATTCACATTTACCTTGGTGCCCACATCAATAAAACAACTTCCCTTTATTTAAATCTGGACAATGGAAGATTTCTTTATGAGAAAGACACTACTTTTGAAGTAAAAAATGGATCTTATAAACACCTCATTAAATACCAGCCAGAAGAGGGAGATGATTTAGTAGAAGTATTTTTTAAGGTAAATGAGCAGGATTCGGCTTTTTGTCTTGAGCCAAACAGGCATTATAAGGTGATGTTTTCCGAATCAAATATGAATAATGGGATTTTTTATTGTACAAATCTGGATTACGATTGCTGGACTGGGTGTGGGGTACGATGAGAAATTCCTAAATGATTCTTTTACTCCACCCTCATTTTCTCCAAAGGAAAAACCATCCCCGGCATTACAGTCTCACCACTTAATTCCCGATTAACAAACTCTTTAACAATTTCAGGCTCCTGTCCTTCGCGATAAATCCATACCCTTTCAGAATAAGGATCAATTAACCAGCCCAAATTTACACCATTAGCCATCCAGACTTCGGTCATCTTTTCCTGAAGCTTTTTCAGACTATCAGAAGATGAACGTATTTCTACCACAAAATCCGGAACGACTTTCAGAAATTCTTCGTCCGCATTCTCGGGAAGTTGTGCTAATTTTTCATCAGAAATCCAGGCTAAATCTGGACTTTTAATTGAGGAATCTGGTAGCTCAATGCCAGTTGATGGGCTGTATATTTCCCCCAAACCTGTTTCTAATACCCACATTCCAATGATAATTTGGAGCAGAGATTCTCTTTTCCCTGATCCCTTCTTTACTGGAGACATAATCGTAACTCTTCCGTGTTTATCCCTTTCCATTAATAAGTCAGGGAGTGCCTGATGGAAATGGTAGAAATCAATGGTAGACATGGGATTATCGAGTGTAACTGGTCCAAACTTGAGCAGTTCACGGATAGAGTTGGAATATTTTGGGTGAGAATTCTGCATGATTTCTGTTTCCATAGCTTTTAAATTTACGGATATATTGACTGAATTCCCAAAACTATTGAACCGCATTAAAATGGCGGTTCAATAGTTAGCCTTCCGGCTTGCTTCTAATCTTATCTGAAGATAAATATAAAATCAGCGAATTTATTGGCAGAATTCTTTTCCACCATTACGCCGCCATTTTAATGCAGCCCAACAATAATCTTCTCCTCCAGCCAACTCATAAAATTAAAATACCGAAACGGCTGATTCTGTGCCTTATTCTCCCGAATGGGAATCAATGTCTCCTTCAATTCCTTCCAAATCTCAATCTCTTCTTTTCGATCAACTGCATTAATAATCCGCCGAAATGCCCGAATAAAAGCATTCTCCAGTTCAAAATAGGTATCAATCGTTTTGAGGTATCGCTGTGAACTTCTAATCAGGCTTTGCAGAATATCGTAATTCCCCAGTTCATAATGAAGTATCAGGTGAAACAAACGCGCTGTCGCGTGAATATGCTGGTGAACCTGTTTGTCATAATGGTGAAGAATGCGTCCCAACCAACGCAGCGATTTACGGTAATCTTTCTGATTGAAAAATAAATAAGCAATCAAATAAAAAAAGGTAATCTGATCGGTTGGCGGAATTTGTTTTTTGAAAGTTTTTAAACCAGCCTCAATTTCAGGCACCGCCTGAATCCCTTT
>JAGQVA010001326.1 GCA_020438265.1 Bacteroidota bacterium | reverse complement strand
CTAATGGACATGAACGGTAGGGTTGTGATGGCGAAAAATGCCGGTCGTGTTCAGGAATGGAAAGAAACCGTTTCTGTGGGCAATTATGCTGCGGGAATTTATCAATTGATTATTGATACGCCGCAGGGTTCTGCCAGCAGAAGAATTATTATGAATTAATTGTATGGTTTTGTAGGGCCAAGGCATGCCTTGGCCCTACATTGATACCAATATTTTCTGATTTGAAGGCGTCCCGGGCAGTTTGTCCGGGATTTTTTTTATCCAGTGGTTACGTTTGGGACGTTTCTGCAATGAATAGCAAATAGAGAATACAAACGTTAACCACATAACCATGATACCAGAAGACTTTCTACACTATGTATGGCGCACACGCAGCTTTGATCATCGCGATTTGCGAACAAATAAAAACCAGCCTGTTTTCATTGAAAAACCCGGAATCTGGAACCACGATCAAGGGCCTGATTTTTCTGATGCAAGAGTTAAAATTGATGATGTTGTTTTTCATGGCCATGTCGAAATTCACGTTCAGTCGGAAGACTGGTACCGGCACCGCCACCACGAAGACGAAAAGTATAATAACACCATATTACATATCGCACACACTACCAACGGGAAACCTGTCCGCAGAGCTGACGGAACCGTCATTCCGGAGATTGTTCTGGCGGACAGAATCCCACCCAGCCTCCTGCTTCAATATAACAGGCTGCAATTATCGCAGGACGAGTTTCCCTGTTCCAAACTTATCAATCAGGTAAAACCCATCGTGATCCGTTCCTGGATAGATCGAATGGCTGTCGAGCGAATTGAACAAAAAGCTGCAGTTATCCAAAAGCGAATGGATGAGGCAAATCTGGACTGGGAGCAGTTATTATGGGAAGAATTAGCCGCGATGATGGGAGGCCCTGTCAATAAAGAAGTTTTTCGGGAAATGGCTCAACGGATGCCGCATCGCATTTTGCGGAATTACGTCGATGAACCTTTTCAACTGGAAGCTTTGCTATTTGGGGTTTGCCGTTTGTTGACAGGAGGAAAAAGTTTTGATATATATTTTCAGGATTTGAAAAAAGAATGGGAATATCTGGCTGCCAAACACAAGATTGAACTCCCTCCTCCTTTGAATATCCGCTTTTTGCGGATGCGCCCGGCGGCTTTCCCAACCATTCGCATATCGCAAATCGCGCAGCTTCTGATGCAGTTTCCACGTTTTACGGATCTGCTTTCCCTGGAAGCTTTTGATCAGTTTTTGGAGATAAATATTACCACATCAGCTTATTGGGAAAATCATTACCGGTTTTTCGAGGATAAAAAACGGTCTGTAAAAAAGTTGGGAAAATCCCAAAAGGAGATTCTCATGGCCAATGTGATTCTTCCCATTGCGTGGTTGTATCATCGGGCTCATGGCCGCAATCATCTCGATCAGTTGGTGGAGAATGGACTTACGCGTCTCAGTCCGGAGAATAACCGCCTTACCCGGCCATTTATGAAGACCGGTATTTCCAATGAACATGCTTTTGATTCACAGGGATTGATTCAATTGAAGAAGCGGTATTGTGATGAGAAGCGGTGTCTGGAATGTGGGATTGGAGGTGCGATTTTGGGGAATGGGTGAATAGATAGTTCGAGGTCCACATTAGTTTCAATTGCTAAAATTCTA